>NZ_PSTM01000001.1:0-269910 GCF_002930875.1 Rathayibacter sp. AY1A5
GCTCGCTGAGGGCGCTCTCGTCCTCGACGAGCAGGATGCTGGTCACGCGTGTTCTCCTATCGGGGCGGTCGCCGCGAAGGGCGTCCGGGCGGGGTCGGCCGTCGGGGTGACGGTCGGCGTCGCGGAGGGCGCGGGAGTCAGCGTCGAGTAGGCCTCGAGGGCGTTCGTCAGGACGGGGACGAGGAGCTCCTTGCCCTGCTCGGAGCCGTACTGGAAGTAGACGGGGAGCAGGCCGCCGGGGATCGTGTCGATGTCGTCCATCTGGACGGCCTCGGTGCTGTCGGGGCGGACCTCGGTACGGCCGGGGACGGCGTCGACGGTGTCGCTGGTGCGGCCCGCGGAGCCCTCGTACTGCACCTCGACGCTCAGCGCCTCATCGGTGGAGTTCACGAGCGTCACGATCAGGGTGCCGGCCTCGCCGTCGTCCGAGACGATCATCGCGTTGCGGATGGCGAGATCGCCGATCGTCGCGCCGACTCCGTCGCTCGGGTCGTAGATCTTGCGCGTCGCCTGCGGGGCGACGAGGTTGCAGCCGGCGGTAGCGAGGGCGACGCCGACCGCGAGAACGACGGATGCAGCGATACGCGCCTTCACAGGAACCTCCAGATCGTCGGCCCCGCTCGCCCCGGACAGGGCGACTTCACTGTGCACGAGCCGACACCAGGCTAGCGTAGCGAGCACCGCGGCTCCGCCCGTCCGGACTCCCTTCCCGCTCGGCGCGCATGGTAATCTGTCCGCCGCTGAAAGGACGTCGCATGCAGTTCGAGGTCGGAGAGACGGTCGTCTACCCCCATCACGGAGCCGCCACGATCGCCGAGGTGAAGACCCGGACGATCAAGGGCCAGGAGAAGACGTACCTGAAGCTCCGCGTCGCGCAGGGCGACCTCGTCATCGAGGTGCCCGCCGACAACGTCGACCTGGTCGGCGTCCGCGACGTCATCGGCCGCGAGGGCGTCGAGCGCGTGTTCGAGGTCCTGCGCGCCGAGGTCGTCGAGGAGCCGACCAACTGGTCGCGCCGCTACAAGGCCAACCTCGAGAAGCTCGGGTCCGGAGACGTCGTCAAGGTCTCCGAGGTCGTCCGCGACCTCACCCGCCGCGACCGCGACCGCGGCCTCTCGGCGGGGGAGAAGAGCATGCTCGCCAAGGCCCGCCAGATCCTCGTCTCCGAGCTCGCCCTGGCCGAGAAGACCGACGAGGACGCCGCCTCCGTGCTCCTCGACGAGGTCCTCGCATCCTGAACGGTCCGGCCGGCGCGCCGACCGCGGCCGTCGTCGTCGTCGCCGCCGGCAGCGGCACGAGGCTCGGCCGCGAGCGCCCCAAGGCCTACGTCGACTGCGCGGGGAGGACGATCCTCGAGCGCAGCCTGCGCACGGTGCTGCTGCTCGCGGAGCCGGTCCAGATCGTCGTCGTGGCTCCCGCCGCCCTCCTCGAGGAGACGGCCGCTCTGACGCACGCCGCCGGAGCCCCGGACGGCTCCGTCAGCGTCGTCGCCGGAGGCGCCAGCCGCCAGGAGTCGGTCGCTCGAGGGCTCCGGGCGCTCGGCCCGGCCGTCGAGACGGTGCTCGTGCACGACGCCGCCCGCGCCCTCACGCCCGTCGACCAGTTCGAGCGGGTGATCGCGGCGGTCCGGGAGACGGGCGGCGGAGTGATCCCGGGTCTGCCGGTCACTGACACGATCAAGCGCATCCGCGCCGACGGCGGGATCCTCGGCACGGTGGACCGCTCCGAGCTCGCCGCGGTGCAGACGCCGCAGGGCTTCCCGCGCGCGCTCCTCGACGAGGCCTACGCCTCGGCGGAGGAGGACTTCACCGACGACGCGGCGCTCATCGCCTCGCGCGGCGGTCCCTCGATCGTCGTCGCCGGCGACCCGCTCGCCTTCAAGATCACCACCCCCTGGGACCTGGCCCGCGCCGAGCAGGTGCTCGCACCGCCGCCCGCCGTCGTCGTGCCGCGCGTCGGCATCGGCACGGACGTGCACGCGTTCGACGACGCGTCGCCGCTCTGGCTCGCCGGGCTCCACTGGCCGGGGGAGCGGGGCCTGTCCGGGCACAGCGACGGCGACCCGGTCGCCCACGCGATCTGCGACGCGCTCCTGGCGGCGGCGGGTCTCGGCGACATCGGCTCCCGCTTCGGCACGACCGACCCGCGCTTCGCGGACGCCCACGGCGAGGTCTTCCTCCGCGCGACCCGCGAGCTGGTGGAGGCCGCCGGCTTCGCCATCGGCAACGTCTCGGTGCAGCTCATCGGCAACCGCCCGAAGTTCTCGCCGCGGCGCGAAGAGGCGCAGAGGCTGCTCTCGGAGCTGCTCGGCGCACCGGTCAGCGTCGCCGCCACCACCTCGGACGCGCTGGGCTTCACCGGCCGGGGCGAGGGGGTCGCCGCGACCGCGACGGCACTCGTCCTCCCCACCCCCGCTGTCGCCCGGTAGTCGCCGGGCGGAGCCGCCGACCCGGCCGGGAGCGGTCCGCCCGGTAAACTCGCCCGCGTGACTCTGCGACTGCATGACTCGAAGGCCCAGGCCCTCGTCGATTTCGTCCCCCTCCGCGAGAACGAGGTCGGGATGTACGTCTGCGGACCCACCGTTCAGTCCTCGCCCCACATCGGGCACCTGCGCTCCGCCCTCGCCTACGACCAGCTGCGCCGCTGGCTGGCGTACCGCGGCTTCCAGGTCACCCTGGTGCGCAACGTCACCGACATCGACGACAAGATCCTCGCCATCGCCGAGGACGCGCGGCGTCGGGTGCCCGAGGGCGCGCCGGTCGAGCAGTGGTGGGCGCTCGCCTACCGCGTCGAGCTCGAGTTCACCGCCGCGTACACGGCCCTCGGCATCCTCCCGCCGACCTACGAGCCGCGCGCGACCGCGAGCATCGCCGAGATGATCACCCTCATCCAGACCCTGATCGAGCGCGGTCACGCCTACCCGGCGCCCGACGACTCCGGCGACGTCTACTTCGACACGCGGTCCTGGCCGGACTACGGCTCGCTCACCCACCAGCGCCTCGAGAGCATGGAGGCGGCGACCGACGCCGACCCGCGCGGCAAGCGCGACCCGCACGACTTCGCTCTCTGGAAGGGCGCCAAGGCGGAGGAGCCCGAGTCGGCCGCCTGGGCCTCGCCGTGGGGCGCCGGGCGCCCCGGCTGGCACATCGAGTGCTCCGCGATGTCGACGAAGTACCTCGGCACCCAGTTCGACATCCACGGCGGCGGGCTCGACCTGCGCTTCCCCCACCACGAGAACGAGCTCGCCCAGTCCAGCGCCGCCGGCCACGCCTTCGCCAGCTACTGGCTGCACAACGGTCTCGTGTCCGTCATCGGCCAGAAGATGAGCAAGTCGCTCGGCAACTCGGTGTTCGCCTCCGAGCTGCTCGAGGCGGCCCGCCCGCTCGTCGTCCGCTACTACCTCGGCTCGGCCCACTACCGCTCCACCCTCGAGTTCCACGACGGGGCCCTCGAGGAGGCCGAAGCGGCGCTGGAGCGGATCGAGGGCTTCCTCGAGCGCTCCCGCCGCCGCCTCGACGGCACGCGGTTCGCCGCGCTCGGCGAGCCGGTGGTCCCGGAGGAGTTCGCCGAGGCGATGGACGACGACCTGTCCGTCCCGCAGGCCATCGGCGTCCTGCACGAGACCGTGCGCGCCGGCAACGCCGCCCTCGACGCCGAGGACCTCGGCTCCGTCTCGGCCCTGCGCACCCAGGTGCTCGCGATGGCGGCCGTGCTCGGCATCGACCCGGAGGCGCCCGAGTGGGCGCGCTCCGACGACGAACCCTCGTACCGCGCGCTCAGCGTGCTGGTCGACCGCCTGGTCGCCGAACGCCAGACCGCGCGCGAGCAGCGCGACTGGGCGAGCGCCGACCGCATCCGAACCGATCTCGCCGCGGCGGGAATCACGATCGAAGACACCCAGACGGGTGCGCATTGGAGTCTCGATGGCGAATAAGCCCGGCCGCCCCGGAGCGGTCCGAAAGAAGAGCAAGGGCAAGGCCGTCGGTTCCGGCGGTCAGGGCCGTCAGGCCCTCGAGGGCAAGAAGCCCACGCCCAAGGCCGAGGACCGGCCCTACCACCCCGCAGGCAAGGCGAAGCTCGCGCGCGAGCGCTTCGTCGCCGCAGGCGGCAAGGGCCGCCCCGGCGGAGCCCTCTCCGCGGCCGCCCGCGGACAGGGGCGCCCCGCTCCGTCGCGCAAGCCCAAGAGCGGCGACGACTTCGAGATGGTGACGGGCCGGAACTCGGTCCTCGAGGCGCTGCGCGCCAGCATCCCGGCCACCACCCTCTACCTCGCGACCCGCATCGAGATGGACGACCGGGTCAAGGAGGCGCTCAAGATCGCCACCGCCCGCGGCCTTCCCGTGCTCGAGGTCATGCGCCCGGAGCTCGACCGCCTCGCCGGCCCCGACTCCGTGCACCAGGGCCTCGTGCTAAAGGTGCCGCCCTACGAGTACGCCCACCCGAGCGACCTGCTCGAGCGCAGCGTCTCCCGCGGAGCGGTCCCCCTCCTCGTCGCCCTCGACGGCATCACCGACCCGCGCAACCTCGGAGCGATCATCCGCTCCGTCGCCGCGTTCGGCGGCCAGGGCGTCATCGTCCCGCAGCGCCGCTCCGTGGGCCTCAACTCCGCCGCCTGGAAGACCTCCGCCGGAGCCGCCGCGCGCATCCCCGTCGCGATGGCGTCCAACCTCACCGCCATGATCAAGGACTTCAAGCGCGCCGGCGTCTTCGTCATCGGACTCGACGGCGACGGCGACGTGATGCTGCCCGGCCTCGAACTCGCCGACCGGCCGCTCCTCGTCGTCGTCGGCAGCGAGGGCAAGGGCCTCTCCCGCCTCGTCACCGAGCAGTGCGACGCCGTCGTCTCCATTCCGATCAGCTCCGCCACCGAATCCCTCAACGCCGGGATCGCGGCGTCGGTCGCGCTCTACGAGATCTCCAAACTCCGCTCCGCCTCCGAGTAGCGCGGGCGCCGGCACGGCGATCTGCGGCGTTGTCGTCGGGCGCGATACCGCCGGTATCGCTTCCTCCTCCGCCTTGCAGCTCACCGCGCGGGCACCGGCACGGCGATCTGCGGCGTTGTCGTCGGGCGCGATACCGCCGGTATCGCTTCCTCCTCCGCCTTGCAGCTCACCGCGCCGGCACCCGCGCTCCAGGTCTGGATGTCAGGGGCGCCGCCTTCGGCGAGCGGACAGGGGCGCCGCCTGCGGCGAGCGGACCGAGTGCGCCGCCTGCGGCGAGCGGACCGAGTGCGCCGCCTGCGGCGAGCGAGCCGGGGGGATGCGAAGAGGGCCCGTGCTGACAGCGCGGGCCCTCTTGCGGTGGTGGGGGGTCAGACGTTCTTCGTCCAGTCGACGTCGGCGTCCTCGTCGGTGAGCTCGGCGTCGCCGGACTCGTCGAGGACGAGGTTCGGGAGGGTCAGCGCCTCGGTGGGAGGAGCGATGACCGTCGCCTCGTCGCGGCGGTGACGCAGGATGTCGTTCACGTAGGCGGTGACCGCCTCCGCCAGGGGGACGTCGCGCGCCTGCTGCTGCGACATGAACCATCGGTGCTCGAGCAGCTGGTGGAACATCTCGGCCGGCTCCAGGCGGCCCTTGAGATCACGGGGGATCGAGCGGATGACCGGCTCGAACACCTGCGCCAGCCACTCGTGCGCCACCATCTCCTCGTCCAGGCCCTGCTTGTCGTAGGTCGCCGTGTACGAGTCGAGGTCGTTGAGCAGGCGCCGCGCCTGGTTCTCCTGCGCGTCCAGCCCGGTGAGACGGAGCAGCCGCCGCTGGTGGTGGCCGGCGTCGACCACCTTCGGCTGGATCCGCACCGTGGACCCGGCCTCGTCGGTCTTGATCGCGAGCTCCTCGATGTCGAAGCCCAGCTCGTTCAGCCGGTTCACGCGGTCGTTGATCCGCCAGCGCTCCGAGGTCGCGAACGACTCGGCACCGGTCAGCTCCTTCCAGAGGCTGCGGTACGCCGCGACGATGCCGTCGGAGACCGTGATCGGATCGAGGTCGTCGTCGACGCGACCGCCGGCCTCGAGGTCGAGCAGCTCGCCGGCGATGTTGACGCGGGCGATCTCCAGATCGTTCTCGCGCTGGCCGTTCGAGAGGCCGCCCGAGTAGAGCTGCCCGGTCTCCGCATCGACCAGGTAGGCGGCGAAGGCGCCGGCATCGCGCCGGAAGAGGGTGTTCGAGAGGGACACGTCGCCCCAGAAGAAGCCGATCACGTGCAGGCGGACCAGGAGGAGCGCCAGCGCGTCGACCAGACGGGTCGCCGTGTCCGGCCGCAGCGTCTGCGAGAAGAGCGCCCGGTAGGGGAGCGAGAACTTGAGGTGACGGGTGACCAGCACGGCGGGCAGGGCCTCGCCCTCGTCGTCGGTGCGGTTCGTGATCACCGCGCCCGGCACCACGCACGGCACGTCGAGGCGCTGCAGCGTCTTCAGCATCTCGTACTCGCGCCGCGACATCTCGGCGGTCGTCTCCTTGACGGCGACGACGTGACCGGAGAGGTGGGCGAAACGGACCGTGTGCCGCGAGATGCCCTTCGGCAGGGCGGCGATGTACTCGTCGGGCCAGTCGTCGAGCCGCAGGTTCCACGGCAGGTCGAGCAGGGCCGGGTCGACGGTGGCCGAGGTGATGTTCAGGGAGCCGGACATGGTGCGCCGTTCGTGTCGCGTGTCGGACGGTGGGGGAGCCGCAGACGACGCTGCCGCCGCCCTGGAGGGGACGGCGGCAGCGTGCGGTGCAGGAGGAGGCTCAGGAGAGGCGCTCGCCCGACTCCGCGTCGAAGATGTGCACGCGGTGGTTCGCGGTCACGTACACGCGGTCGCCCGCGGTCGGGTGCACGCGGCCGTCGACGCGCGCGACGATGTCGGTGCGGCGGCCCTCGACCTCGGTGTGGCCGTAGAGGTAGCCGTCCGAGCCGAGCTCCTCGATGAGGTCGACCTCGATCGGCAGTCCGCCGGGCTGGGTCGAGACGGTGACGTCCTCCGGGCGCACGCCGAGCGTGACGACCTTCTGGCTCGTCTTCGCGAGCGCCTCGCGGGCGATCGGGAGGACGGTGTCGCCGAACTTGACGCCGCCGTCGGTGACGTCCGCGTGGAAGAGGTTCATCGCGGGCGAGCCGATGAAGCCGGCCACGAAGACGTTGTTCGGGTTCTCGTACAGGTCGCGGGGCGAGCCGACCTGCTGGAGGAGGCCGTCCTTGAGGACCGCGATGCGGTCGCCCATGGTGAGCGCCTCGGTCTGGTCGTGGGTGACGTAGACCGTGGTGATGCCCAGGCGGCGCTGCAGCGTGCCGATCTGGGTGCGGGTGGACACGCGGAGCTTGGCGTCGAGGTTCGACAGCGGCTCGTCCATGAGGAAGACCTGGGGCTTGCGGACGATGGCGCGGCCCATCGCGACGCGCTGGCGCTGGCCACCGGAGAGCGCCTTCGGCTTGCGGTTCAGGTAGGGCTCGAGGTCGAGCATCTTCGCGGCCTCGAGGACCCGCGCGGCGCGCTCGTCCTTGTTGACGCCGGCGATCTTGAGCGCGAAGCCCATGTTCTCGGCGACCGACATGTGCGGGTACAGCGCGTAGTTCTGGAAGACCATCGCGATGTCGCGGTCCTTCGGCGGAACGTCCGTGACGTTGCGGTCGCCGATGAGGATGCGGCCCTCGTTGACCTCCTCGAGGCCGGCGAGCATGCGCAGGGAGGTGGACTTGCCGCAGCCGGAGGGGCCGACGAGGACGAGGAACTCGCCGTCGCCCACCTCGAGGTTGAGCTTGTCGACGGAGGCACGAGTGGCCCCGGGGTAGACGCGGGACGCGTGGTCGAAAGTTACGGACGCCATTGTTCTTGCTCCTTCACCGGCAGGTACGTGCCGGACGATCCGAGTGAATGGAAGTGATGGTCATCATCGCGTGGGCGACTCCGACCAACCGTCACAGTATGCCACGGGGCCGACAGTCGTCGGTCGGGCACCGCGTATCCGTCGTTTGGAGGTTTCCCAGGGCTCGCGCGTAGGATTCCGGCGAGTCGCGCCCGGCGACCCCCTTCTTCCCCCTCTCTCATTCGGAGCGTTCTTGTCATGACCACCGGCGGAGCCAACGACCGTCTCTCGAAGAACCAGCGACGAGAGGCCGCCCGAGAGAAGGCGCGCCGCCTGCGCGAGCAGCAGAAGCGCCGCGACCGCGTGAGCCGCTTCGCCCTGCAGGGCGGGCTCGCCGCCGTCGTGATCGCGGTCGTCGTGATCGTGGTCTTCGCCGTCACCTCGAGCATCCGCCCCGCGGGTCCGGGCCCGGCGAACATGGCGAGCGACGGTGTCGTCATCGGCGAGAACATGGTCGCGCAGACGAGCGGCGCCGTCGCCGCCGACGGGACGCCCACCCCCAGCGCGCTCGACACCTCGGCCGGCACGGTCGACATCCGGGTCTACCTCGACTACCTCTGCCCCTACTGCGGCCAGTTCGAGAAGACCAACGGCGACCAGATCAAGGAGTGGGTGACCAGCGGTGCCGCGACGGTCGAGATCCACCCGATC
The DNA here is from genome assembly GCF_002930875.1 of Rathayibacter sp. AY1A5. NCBI lineage: Bacteria > Bacillati > Actinomycetota > Actinomycetes > Micrococcales > Microbacteriaceae > Rathayibacter > Rathayibacter sp. AY1A5. Next base: position 8,496 of record NZ_PSTM01000001.1, read on the forward strand.
GCCATCCTCACGACCCGCTCCAACGGCACCAAGTACTCGGAGCGCTCGGCCAACGCCGCCGCGTGCGTCGCGGACCGCTCGCCCGACTCCTTCTTCGACTTCAACTCCCTGCTGTTCGCCAACCAGCCGGCGGAGGGGACCGACGGACTCTCGGACGACCAGTTGAAGGACTACGCCTCGCAGGCGGGCGTCGAGGACACGGCGGCCGTGAACACCTGCATCGACGACCAGAGCTTCGTGAGCTGGGTCCGCGCCGCGACCGAGCGCGCTACGTCGGGTCCGCTGCCCGGCACGGACGTGCCCGCGGTCACGGGCACCCCGACCGTCCTGGTCAATGGCGAGGCCTACTCGGGCTCGCTGACCGACCCGGACGCCTTCAGCTCCTTCGTGCTCTCGGCCGCCGCCGACTCCTACTCGTCGGCGACTCCCGCGCCCACCTCCTCCGAGACCCCGGCGCCGAGCGACACGCCCGCGTCGACCGAGGCTCCCGCGTCGACCGAGACCCCGGCTCCCGGCGACGCCCCGGTCTCCACCGAGGCTCCGGCCTCCTCCGAGCCCACTCCGGCCGCCGCGGGCTGAGCCCCGGACGCGCACGAGCCCCGCGCATACAGAAGGCCCCGACCGCACACAGCGGTCGGGGCCTTCTTCTCTCCTGAGCCGACGACGGGACTTGAACCCGTAACCGCCCGATTACAAGTCGGGTGCGCTACCAATTGCGCCACGTCGGCAGGTGCGCTCGCGCGCCCGGCCACCCTATCGCGGGCCCCGGATCCGCCCGGATCGGGGCCCGCCGCGTCTCACGGTTCGAGGATGCTGAGGTGCCGCTCGGCGGGAGCGGGACGCTTGGGGCCGCCGATCTTCCCGTCGGGACGGCCGACGTAGAGCCAGCCGAGCAGCTCCTCGCCCTTCTCGAGGCGATGCGCCTTCCGCACGGCCTTGTCGCGCGTGTAGGAGCCGGTGCGCCAGAAGACACCCCAGCCCGCCTCGTCGAGCAGCAGGCTCAGGAGGTGGGCGACGCCCGAGGCGACGGCCTCCTGCTCCCAGGCCGGCACCTTCGACTTCTTGACGCTGACCACGACGGCCAGCAGCAGGGAGGCGCGGTGCGTCTTCTCGATGTACTTCCGCGGGTCCTTCTTCGCCCCCGAGGCGACCGCGAAGCTGCGGCCGACCCGGTCGCGGGCGGCGCCGCGGATCTCGATGACCCGCCACGGGCGCAGCGAGCTGTGATCGGCGAGACGCGACGCCGCCGAGACGAACGCCGCGATCTCGTCGTGCCCCGGAGCCTCCGGCGTCACCTTCGAGCGCGATCGGCGCGAGAGGACGGCCTCGAGCACGGGGGAGGAGGACACGGTCACTCGCCCTCGGCCTGGAAGTTCAGGGCGATCGAGTTCATGCAGTAGCGGTCGCCGGTGGGCGTGCCGAAGCCGTCGGGGAAGACGTGTCCCAGGTGGGATCCGCAGTTCGCGCAGCGGACCTCGGTGCGGACCATGCCGAGGGTGCTGTCCTCGATCAGCTGGACCGCGTCCGGGTTCACGGACTCGTAGAAGCTTGGCCAGCCGCAGCCGGAGTCGAACTTCGTGCCGCTCTTGAAGAGCTCGGCGCTGCAGGCGGCACAGGTATAGAGGCCGGAGCGGTGCTCGTCGAGCAGCTCGCCGGTCCACGGGCGCTCGGTGGCCGCTTCGCGCAGGACCGCGTACTGGTCGCGGTCGAGCTCCTCGCGCCACTCGGCGTCGGACTTGTTCACGGAATACGACGACATGGGTCTCCCTCGGAATCCTCGTCAGTGTACGGGGGCGGTCGCGCCCCTCCACCTGGTCCAACCCCCGGGGCGACGGCTCCATTCCGCCTCCGCGGGCTGTGGAGGAGACTCCCCGCCTCCATGCCGCGACACGGTCACGAGGTGTTCGGAGCGCCTCCCCGGCGGCGGCCGTGGGCCTGCCTACCCTGGACGGATGAGCAGGACGACGGACCCGAGACCGGGCACCGGTCTGTCCGAGCGCGAGCTGCGGGTGCTCGCCTTCGAGCGCGAGTGGACGGCCCGCTCCGGGGACAAGGACGACGCGATCCGCTCCCAGTTCGGACTGTCGGCCGCCCGCTACTATCAGGTGCTCAGCGCGGTGCTCGCCTCTCCGGCCGCCCTCGCGCACGACCCGATGCTCGTCACGCGGCTGCAGCGCATCCGCGACCAGCGCGCCGGCGCCCGCGCCTCGCGACGCCTCGGGCGCCTCGAGTAGACGAGCTGCTCGAGTCCACCAACGGAAGGCCGGCCGTACCCCCGATGTCGAACACGCACCCGAGAGACCGCTTCGACGAGGTCCCGGCGACGGAGGCGCGCGTCGGCGCCCACCGCCGGCCGCCGGCCCCTCACGCCCGCGCCGTCGCCCTCGCCTGGGCCGCCCTCGCCACCGGAGTCATCGTCCTGCTCGGCTTCATCGGGCTGCTGGTCATCGACGACCGGGTGCAGTTCACGGATGTCTTCACTCCGCCGACCGCGACCGCGGAGGCGACCCCGACCGCAGCCGCGACGCTCGATCCCGATCTCGCCGTCGCCGTCCTCAACGGCACCGCCACCGTCGGACTCGCCGCCAGCGCCGGCGACGCCCTGACGACGGCCGGATGGAGCGTCCCGACCGTCGCGAACGCGAACACCGAGGACATCGCCGCCACGACCGTCTACTACACCGACCCAGCGCTCGAGGGAGCGGCCCTCGGTCTCGTCGACTCGCTCGGAACGGGGACCGTCCTGCTCTCGCAGGACTTCGTCGAGACGGGCTCCGTCGTCGTGGTCCTGGGGGCCGATTACGCCTCCGAGCAGGGCTGATCGGGGCCCTCTGTTACGGGCACGTTTCCTCCGTGTTGAATCCCGGGCAACTCTTCCCCGCGAGGCCCTTTCCAGCCCCTCCCGGGGCCGATAGCCGGATTAGTATTCCTGACCAGGCACCAGCACATCGCTCGTGCCGCGGGCATCACAGCACTGGGGAGTACAGAGATGGCGAACGGAACCGTCAAGTGGTTCAACGCTGAGAAGGGCTACGGCTTCATCACGGTCGACGGCGGCGGACAGGACGTCTTCGTCCACTACTCCGCGATCGACATGTCGGGGTACAAGGTCCTCGAGGAGGGGCAGCAGGTCGCGTTCGAGGTCGGCACGGGGTCGAAGGGCCCCCAGGCCGAATCGGTCCGCCCGGCCTGACCGCCGAGCCTCCCGGGAGCCGTCGTCCGCCTCGTGCGGGCGGCGGCTCCTTCGTGTCGGAGCGCGTGCCGGTCGCTTGCACTCGTCCACCGCGAGTGCCAGAATCGACCTTGGCACTCGCTCCGGTCGAGTGCCAGCACAGACATTTCACGACGTCCGGGAGGGACGAGAAACACACATGGCCAAGATCATTGCTTTTGACGAAGAAGCCCGCCGCGGCCTCGAGCGTGGACTCAACACTCTGGCCGACGCGGTCAAGGTGACCCTCGGCCCGCGCGGCCGCAACGTCGTCCTCGAGAAGAAGTGGGGCGCTCCCACCATCACGAACGACGGCGTCTCCATCGCCAAGGAGATCGAGCTCGACGAGCCGTACGAGAAGATCGGCGCCGAGCTCGTCAAGGAGGTCGCCAAGAAGACCGACGACGTCGCCGGCGACGGAACCACCACCGCGACCGTCCTCGCTCAGGCGCTCGTCCGCGAGGGCCTGCGCAACGTCGCGGCCGGCGCCGACCCGATCAGCCTCAAGAAGGGCATCGAGAAGGCCGTCAAGGCCGTCACCGCCGAGCTCATCGCCGGCGCGAAGGCGATCGAGACCAAGGAGGAGATCGCGGCGACCGCCTCCATCTCCGCCGCGGACCCCGAGATCGGCGCGATCATCGCCGAGGCGATCGACAAGGTCGGCAAGGAGGGAGTCGTCACCGTCGAGGAGTCGAACACCTTCGGCACCGAGCTCGAGCTCACCGAGGGCATGCGCTTCGACAAGGGCTACCTGTCGCAGTACTTCGTGACCGACCCCGACCGCCAGGAGGCGGTGTTCGAGGACCCCTACATCCTCATCGTCAACTCCAAGGTCTCGAACATCAAGGACCTGCTCCCGGTCGTCGACAAGGTGATCCAGGCGGGCAAGCAGCTGCTGATCATCGCCGAGGACGTCGACGGCGAGGCGCTGGCGACCCTGGTCGTCAACAAGATCCGCGGCATCTTCAAGTCGGTCGCCGTCAAGGCCCCGGGCTTCGGCGACCGTCGCAAGGCGCAGCTCCAGGACATCGCGATCCTCACCGGCGGCCAGGTCATCTCCGAGGAGGTCGGCCTCAAGCTCGAGAACGTCACCCTCGACCTGCTCGGCTCGGCCCGCAAGGTCGTCATCACCAAGGACGAGACCACGATCGTCGAGGGTGCCGGCGACGCCGAGGCCATCGCCGGCCGCGTCGCGCAGATCCGCGGCGAGATCGAGAACACCGACAGCGACTACGACCGCGAGAAGCTCCAGGAGCGCCTCGCGAAGCTCGCCGGCGGCGTCGCGGTCATCAAGGCCGGAGCGGCGACCGAGGTCGAGCTCAAGGAGCGCAAGCACCGCATCGAGGACGCCGTCCGCAACGCGAAGGCCGCCGTCGAGGAGGGCATCGTCGCCGGTGGTGGCGTCGCCCTCATCCAGGCCGGCAAGCTCGCCTTCGAGAAGCTCGAGCTCGTCGGAGACGAGGCGACCGGCGCGAACATCGTCAAGGTCGCCATCGACGCCCCGCTCAAGCAGATCGCCCTCAACGCGGGCATGGAGCCCGGCGTCGTCGCTGCGAAGGTCCGCGAGCTGCCCACCGGACACGGCCTCAACGCCGCGACCGGCGAGTACGTCGACCTCATCGCCGCGGGCATCATCGACCCGGTCAAGGTCACGCGCTCCGCTCTGCAGAACGCGGCGTCGATCGCCGGTCTCTTCCTCACCACGGAGGCCGTCGTCGCCGACAAGCCCGAGAAGAACCCGGTCGCCGCGGGCGGCGACCCCACCGGAGGCATGGACTTCTAGTCCGTCCCCCCACCACGCAGAAGGCGGTTCCCCTCCGGGGGAGCCGCCTTCGGCGTTTCCGGAGGCATCTGAGCGAGCAGCAGGCGACCGGACCGGCAGGTGGTCCTGGATCCGCTCCGCGACCACAACGGCGGTCCTCCTGCGGTGGCGCCGCCCTCCGCGCCGCCTCGGTCTCCTCAGCGGACACCGGCACCAGAAGCGCGTGGGGTGCGCCGGTGCGGGTCGCGACGTACGGGGTCGGGGCGGAGATGTCGTCGGCCGAACGGATGCGGACGGCGACTCTGCAGGATCCGGCGACGCGGCACCCGTCGAGCGTCGGGTCTCATCTCCAGCGGTCCGGGCGGGCTCGCCGCCCGATGGTACCCAAGAGGAGAGAGTGAGCCGCGCGCGGCCGTGCACTCCGGGTGCGCGAGGTCACGGTCGCCCCGGGCGGATCGATCCGTGACGCTCGCGGACGTCGACGGGAGACCTCGGACCGAAGGGGCCCCGAGGTAAGACGGACCGCGGTGCGGATCAGACCGAGGCGGGGGAGGTCTCGCCGTTCTGGCCGACCGTGAGCAACGGCAGCGCGACGCGGAAGGTCGCGCCTCCGCCCGGCGTCTCGACGACGTCCACGCGGCCCTTGTGCGCGGCGACGATCGAGGACACGATCGCCAGTCCGAGGCCGCTGCCGCCGGTCTCGCGGGTCCGCGACGTGTCCGCGCGCCAGAAGCGCTGGAAGATCTTCTCGCGGATCTGCGGCGGGATGCCCTCGCCGTGGTCGATGACCTCCAGCAGGGCGAGGCGGCGGGAGCGGTCGACGGCGACGCCGATCTCGATCGGAGTTTCCTCGGGCGTGTAGCGGACGGCGTTGCCGATCAGGTTCGTCAGGACCTGGCGGATCTTGTTCTCCTCCGCCATCACCATCGCGGGCACGCCCGGCTCCTCGGGGGCGGTGGCGGTGCCGGCGGCGATCTCCTCGGCGTTGACCCGGCGCGGACGCCGGCGGAATCGGGCGAGCCTCGCTCCTGCCGCGGCGATCGGGCCGGTGAGCCCGGGGTTCGTCAGCTCCATGGTCTGAGTGGCGGAGGCGCCGGCCTCGTCGGGCTCGAGCGCGGGCGTCTCCACGGGGGTGTCGTCGCGGGTCTCGACGCCGAAGTCGCGGTCGGGCCAGGAGGCCATCGCGTCCATCGCGGCGTCGCGGGCGAGCGGCATCAGATCGACGGGCGCGAGTGCGAGAGGCTTCGTCTCGTCGAGGCGGGCGAGCTCGAGGAGGTCCTCGACCAGGCCGCCCATCCGGATCGCCTCCTTCTCGATGCGCTCCATCGCCTGGCCGACGGCCTCGGGCGTCTGCAGAGCGCCCATCCGGTACAGCTCGGCGTAGCCGCGGACGGAGACCAGCGGGGTGCGCAGCTCGTGGCTGGCGTCGCCGACGAAGCGGCGCATCTGGTCGATCGTGCGGGCGCGGTCGCGGAAGGCGGAGTCGATCCGCCCGAGCATCGCGTTCAGGGAGCGGTTGAGGCGTCCGACCTCGGTGTTGGGTGTCGTGCCGTCCAGGCGCTGGCTGAAGTCGCCGTCGGCGATGGCGGCGGCGGTCTGCTCGACCTCGCGCAGCGGGGCGAAGGTGGTGGTGACCAGCAGCCGGGTGAGGAGTGCGCCGATCACGACGATCGCGACTCCGAAGCCGAGGAAGATCGTGAGGTACGTCGTCATGATGACGTCGACGCTGCGGGTCGACACCGCGAGCAGGAGCGTCTGGTACTCGGTGCCCCTCGTGAACACCGTCGACATGACGTGGTACTCGACCTTGCCGTTGGAGCTCCAGATCTCCATCGGCTTGTCGCCGCCCTGCAGCGCCTGCTCGAGGGTGAAGGTCTGCGGGAAGGCGGGGTCGGCCGCGCCGGACGCGTTCGTGTTGTCGAGCGTGCCGTACTGGTCGTAGACGGCGCCGAAGTCGGCCTTGGACTCGTCGATCGCGGCGAGGTCGTTGACGGAGAGGTCGCTCGCCGTCCGCTGGACCTGGTCGGCCAGCTGCGCGTCGAGCTGGGCGACGAGCTGCGGCTTCAGCATCGTCATCGTCCCGATCCCGGAGACGAGGAGTCCCAGCGTGAGCAGGAGGACCGTGACCGCGGTGATCTTGGTGCGCAACGAGATGGAGTTCCACCGCTCGGCCAGACCCTGGTGCATGGCGGTGGAACTCCCTCGGGATCGGCGGGCGCCGCGCCTCCGGCGGGAGGTGGCGCCGAGGTGGCGGAGGCTAGGCCTTCGCGACCTTCAGCATGTATCCGAATCCTCGCTTGGTCTGGATGAGCGATTCCTCCGAATGCGTGTCGAGCTTACGTCGCAGGTACGAGATGTAGGACTCGACGATGCCCGCATCGCCGTTGAAGTCGTACTCCCAGACGTGGTCGAGGATCTGCGCCTTGCTGAGCACCCGGTTCGGGTTGAGCATCAGGTAGCGGAGCAGCTTGAACTCGGTGGGGCTGAGCTCAACCGGCTCGTCGCCGACGAGGACCTCGTGCGTGTCCTGGTCCATCGTCAGCTCGCCGGCCCGGATGACCGCGTCCTCCTCGGCGTGCATGGTGCGGCGGAGGATCGCCTTGATGCGCGCGACGATCTCGTCGAGGCTGAACGGCTTCGTGACGTAGTCGTCACCGCCGACGGTGAGGCCCGTGATCTTGTCCTCGGTGTCGTCCTTCGCCGTGAGGAAGAGGATGGGGGAGGTGTACCCGGCCGAGCGGAGGCGCTTGGTCACGCCGAACCCGTTCATGTCGGGGAGCATCACGTCGAGGATGATCAGGTCCGGCTCCTCCTCGAGGACCGCCGAGATGGCCTGGGCCCCGTTGCCGACCGCACGCACGGCGAAGCCGGCGAAGCGGAGGCTCGTGGTGAGCAGGTCTCTGATGTTGGGCTCGTCGTCGACGATGAGAATGCGGGGTCCGTCCATGCAGGACAGTATCTGGCCGTCGGCTGTACGGAGTCTGGGAGTCGGTTGTCCGGGCGCTCGGTGCCGGCTCGGCGGCGGGGAACGCCTGACGAAAGGCGGTGCGGCAGGAGGAGACCGCGTCCGATCAGGACTGCGCGCGGCGGCGCCGGACCCCCACGATGAGCATCGCGATCATCATGAGGAACGCGATGGGCAGGCCCACCAGCGGCACGGCGAAGACGAACTGCCAGAACGGGCCGGCGTACTCGCGGATACCGAGCGCGGGGGCGACCAGGATCGCGAGGAACGCGAGGACCGTCACGACGATGATCGCGATGAACATGTAGGCGAGCGTGCGCTCCGCGCGTCCGACGCCCGCCGGCTCCTGTGGCTTCACCCGTCAAGGATAGGGCGGCCCCGGTCGACTAAACTGATGGCTGCTTCATTTCCAGGAGGGGTCTGCATGCCTACCGGCAAGGTCAAGTTCTACGACGAGGAGAAGGGCTTCGGCTTCATCAGCACTGATGACGGCCAGGAGGTCTTCCTGCACGCTTCCGCGCTGCCCTCCGGGACCGCGGTCAAGGCCGGCACCCGACTCGAGTTCGGCATCGCCGACGGCAAGCGCGGGGCGCAGGCGCTCTCGGCGCGCGTCCTCGACGCCCCGCCGAGCCTGGTGAAGCTCAACCGGAAGTCCGCGGACGACATGTCCGTGATCGTGGAGGACACGGTCAAGCTGCTCGACGGGATCGGCGCGGGGCTCAAGCGCGGCCGCTACCCCGACAAGGCGCACGGGCGCACGATCGCGGCGCTCCTGCGCCGGGTTGCGGACGAGCTGGATGCCTGACGCCGACGGCACGACCGACGAGCAGGGCCCGGTCGAGGAGACCGTCGCCGCTCCGACCCCGGAGGACGCTCGCGTGGAGCAGTCCTCGGGAGAGAGCGACTCCGGCGCCGAGCCTGACGCGACTCCCGCCGATTCTGACTCCTCCGCTGAGGACGCGCGCGGAGCCGACGAGGAGACCGACGCTGACCAGGCGGCTCCTGTCGACGAGGCTCCCTCCGGCGAGGGTGAGAGCGACGCGGCCCTCCCGGTGACCGAGGCTTCTGGCGAGGACTCCGCCTCTGCGGAGGAGACTCCTCCGGCCGACGACGTCGCCGCGGAGGCGGGAGTCTTCGGCTCGGGCACGGCTTCTGCTGCAGTGCCGGCTCCTGCTGAGAACGCGGCCACTGCTGACAACTCGACTCCTGCTGACGACGCGGGAACACCTGAGGACTCGGCTCCTGCTCAGGACCTGGCTCCTGCTGACGACTCGGCTCCTGCTGAGGATGCGACTTCTGCTGAGGATTCCGCCCTCGTCATGGACGAACCTTCCGAGGCCGATGGCGCACCGGCGGCGGACGCGACGTCAGCCGACGACGACGCTTCCACGGGGGAGGCGGACGAGGCCGCCGCGGACGAGGCTCCCGAGCCCGTCTACGAGGCGGACGCCGTGCTCGCGAGGTCTCTCGATGTCGCTCGCGCCGCGCTCGCCGAGATCGCCCCCGAGGGGACGATCGGCGAGCTGGTCACGACTCTGGCGCAGGGTGAGCACGTCGTGTCGCTGCAGTTCGCGAACCTCATGCGCGGGTACCCGGGTTGGCTGTGGACGGCGACGCTTTCCCGGATCGACGAGACCGAGGACGTGAACGTCCTGGAGGTCGAGCTGCTGCCGGGTGAGGGCGCGGTCCTCGCTCCGGACTGGGTGCCGTGGTCCGTGCGTCTCGCCGACTACCAGACCGCGCAGGACGCGCTCGGCGAGGAGGTCGAGGACGCGGACGACGACGAGCTCGAGGACGCCGAGGAAGACGACCTCGACGACGAGTCGGACGACGACTCCGACGAGGACGCGGGCGACGACGACGACTCGGATGACGACGACGACTCGGAGGACGATTCCGACGACCACGACTCGGACGACGAGGACTCGGACGAGGACGACTCCGACGACCCGGACGACGACCCAGACGACGAGGATTCCGATGACGTCGAGCCCGAACCCGCTCCCGCCCCGACCACCCGTCGCCGTCGCCGTCGCCGCTGATCCGGTCCGGCGCCGCCCGATGAGCATCGACTCCGACACCCGCATCGCTTATCCCGACGGCGCCGTGCGCTCCTCCGGGCGCGTGCAGCACGTGGGCCGGCTGCAGGACGGCCGCTGGGCGGTCGTCCTCGATGCGACCTCCGCTCACCCCGTCGACCCGACCTGGCCCGACCAGGGGCCCGACCGCGGCGCGCTGGTCGTGGCGGGGGAGCGGCATCCCCTCATCGACTGCCGCATCGGGGCGTGGCAGGGCGGCGAGCTGCACGTCGGCACGCGGCTCCCGGCGCGGCTCGGCACTCCGGAGTGGAGCTTCGTCGTCGTCCACATCGTCGACGACGCTTCCTCACTCCACGTGGACGACGAGGTCGACGTCGAGGTCGACGCGGAGCACCGGCACGAGCTCTCCCGTGGGCACACCGCCTGCCACCTCGCCTCCCTCGCCCTGAACGCCGCTCTGGCCTCGTTCTGGTCGAAGCCGGCGCGCACCGATGCTCTCGGGAACCCGGACTTCGACCAGGCGGCGATCCAGACCTCGCGGATCCGCGAGTCCGGCTCCACCGACGTCTACCGCCTCGGCAAGTCCCTCCGACGCAGCGGGATGGACACCGCCCGCCTGCTGGCGGAGATCCTCGAGGTGCAGGAGCGGGTGAACGCCCTCCTCGCCGAGTGGATCGCCTCGGACGCGGAGGTGCGCATCGAGCGCGACGACGACCTCCTCAGCACGCGGCGGACCTGGCGCTGCACCCTCCCCGCGGGGGACGCCGCGATCGCGTGCGGCGGCACCCACGTCGAGCGCCTCGGCGAGTTCACCGGCCTGCGCGTCCGTCTCGAGCCCGAGGCCGACGGCACCGGACTCCGGATGGAGACCGACGCGGTCTAGCGGCGGTTGCGGCTGTAGAACAGCCCGATCGTGCCGAGGACCAGTCCGATCACGACGGTCGACAGGACGACCGGCTCGATGACGGCTCCGACGGCCGTCGCCACGAGCACGGCCACGAGCGCGACCGCCCAGACGACGCACCCGACCAGCAGAGCCGTCGCGTCGTCGCTCGCGTAGGGCGGCGGCGCGGGCCGCCGCTCCTCCTCGCGCAACCACAGCCGCATGGCGTGCCTCAGACCGCCAGGCGCTCGAGGACGTGGTCGATGCAGCCGAGCAGCGAGCGGACGTCGTCCGGCTCGATCGCGACGAACGTCGCCACGCGCAGCTGGTTGCGGCCGAGCTTGCGGTACGGCTCCGTGTCGACGATCCCGTTCGCGCGGAGGATCTTCGCGACGAGAGCGGCATCGACGGAGGCGTCGAAGTCGACGGTCGCGACGACCTGGGAGCGGTGCTCGGGCACCTCGACGAACGGGGTGGCGAGGCTCGAGGCCTCGGCCCAGTCGTAGATCGCGGAGGAGGACTCGGCCGTGCGCGCCGACGCCCAGGCCAGGCCGCCCGAGGCGTTCATCCACTCGAGCTGCGACTCCATCAGCAGGAGGGTCGAGAGCGCCGGAGTGTTCAGCGTCTGGTTCAGGCGCGAGTTGTCGACGGCGTTCTTGAGGCTCAGGAACTCGGGGATGTAGCGGCCGCTCGCCGCGATGCGCTCGATCCGCTCGATGGCGGCGGGGGAGAAGAGACCGAACCAGAGTCCGCCGTCGGAGGCGAAGTTCTTCTGCGGGGCGAAGTAGTAGACGTCGGCCTCGGCGATGTCGACGTCGATGCCGCCCGCCGCGCTGGTGGCGTCGATGACGGTGAGCGCGCCCTCGTCGCCGCGGACCCGGCGGACCGGGGCCATCACTCCGGTGCTCGTCTCGTTGTGGGGCCACGCGTACACGTCGATCCCCTCGACGATCTCGACCTCGCTCCGGGACCCCGCGGGGGCGGAGACGACGTGGGCCGGCTCGAGGAACGGCGCGGAGGCGGCGGCCGCGAACTTCTGGCCGAACTCGCCGAACGTGAGGTTCTCGGCGCGGCGCTCGATGAGGGAGAAGGCGGCGGCGTCCCAGAAGGCGGTCGAGCCGCCGTTGCCCAGCAGGACCTCGTAGCCGTCGGGGATGCGGAACAGCGTGGCGAGGTGCTCGCGCACGCGCCCGACGAGGTCCTTGACGGGCGCCTGGCGGTGCGAGGTCCCGAGGAGGTGCGCGCCCTGCGTCGCGAGATGGGCGAGCTGGTCGTGCCGCACCTTGGACGGGCCGCAGCCGAACCGTCCGTCGTGGGGGAGCAGCTCGCGAGGAATGGTGAGGTCCGGCATGCGTTAATACTAGGGTTCCCGGCCCGCACCCCTCCTCCGAGCGACGGAGGCCTGCGTCGCGCCGCAGCGCCGATGCTGCGTCGTGGCGACCACTAGGGTGGAGCGCGCCGAGACGGGAAGGCTGAGATGACGGATCTGATCGACACCACCGAGATGTACCTGCGCACCATCCTCGAGCTCGAGGAGGAGAACATCATCCCGCTGCGCGCGCGCATCTCGGAGCGGCTCAGCCACTCCGGGCCGACCGTGTCGCAGACCGTCGGTCGCATGGAGCGCGACGGCCTCGTCGTCGTCTCGGGCGACCGCCACCTCGAGCTCACCTCCGACGGCCGCCGCAAGGCGATCCACGTCATGCGCAAGCACCGCCTCGCCGAGCGGCTCCTCCACGACGTCATCAAGCTCGACTGGGAGTTCGTGCACGAGGAGGCCTGCCGCTGGGAGCACGTGATGAGCGAGCAGGTCGAGCGCCGCCTCCTCGAGATGCTCGACCACCCGACCGAGTCACCCTACGGCAATCCGATCCCGGGCCTGGACGAGCTCGGCGACACCCCCGCCTCCCGCTTCGCCGACGGCGTCATCAGCCTGCCGCGCTTCGTCGCGGGGTCGAGCGAGCCCCGCCGCGGCGTCGTCCGGCGCCTCGGCGAGCCGGCGCAGGTCGATCCGGAGCTCCTTCTCCAGCTCAAGCAGGCCGGCGTCGTCCCCGGTGCCGAGGGCGAGTTCTCGGCCCTCAACGGCTACGTGCTCGCTCGCATCGACGGCGCCGAGGCGGGCATCGAGCTGCCGAACGAGGTCGCGGCGCACATCTTCCTCGTCGTCTGACCCGCGTCTCCCTGGGAGCGGCCCGTACGGGCCCTTACCGCATCCGGTGACCGGAGGCGAACGGGAGAGCGGTCTCTTCCCGCCGAGAAGGTGACAAATCGGTAACGGTCGCTTACGCTCTGTGGAGCCCTGCGGCCGAGCCTCGGTCCCAGGGCGCGGGATCCGACGCCCCCACACCCGTCTCGGATCCTGTGCACACCGATGCTTCGTGCATGAGACGGGACAGCTGCCTGGGCTGAGGGGACGTCGGAGGATCTCCCCCTTGCCCCAGAACCCCCTCACCCCGAACGAGGACGCCGGCTCACCCGACCGGTTCCGCTCCAACCACCCCGACCGCTCCGGCGACGCGACCTTCGAGAACCGGCCCCCGGTCATCCGCGCCCGGATCCACGGGGACGCACCCGTCTCCCGTCGCGCCGTTCCCGCAGCTCCTGCCCGCCGCGCGGACATCACCGACTTCGTGCCGTCGCCGGCCGGGACCCCGCGCAAGCGCCGAGGCCGTGTCGTCGGCAAGGTCGCGATGGTCGGCTTCGCCGGCGCGCTGGTCGCGACGATGGCGCTCCCCGCCTACGCCTTCACTCCGGGCAGCCAGGACGACGGCCTGTTCGCGGCATCGCGAGCCGACCTCCTCCGCCAGGGCTCCGCGCAGACCGTCGCCGTCGACGGCGGAGTGGTGCAGGCCGCGATCGCCCGCGACGGCTTCTCGGCCGAGGCGGCCCCCCCGCCGCCCGCACCCGAGCCCGAGCCCGTCGTGGTGGCCGAGCCCGTCGTCGACACGAGCGACGTCGCGGAGGCGCGCGCCGAGACCGCCGAGGAGTTCAACTCCTACTCCGGCGCCTCGGCCAGCGAGATCGCGGCCGCCGCCCCGACCACCAGCTACAGCCTCTCGGCGGTGTTCGACACAGCGATGCAGTACCAGGGCGTGCCCTACGTCTTCGGTGGAGCCGACCCGAGCGGCTTCGACTGCTCCGGCTTCGTGATGTACGTCTTCGCCCAGTACGGCATCTCGATGCCGCACTCGGCCGCGGGCCAGGGCGCCATGGGCACCTCCGTCTCGCTCGCCGACGCGCAGCCCGGCGACCTCGTCATCATGGACGGCCACGACGGCTTCTACGCCGGCAACGGCAACATCCTGCACGCACCCTACGAGGGCGCGAGCGTCCGCGTGCAGCCGCTGTGGACCTCCGACTACCGGATCGTGCGCATCAACGGCTGATCCGGTCGATCCGCTCGAGAGCCCGTCCCCTCCTGGAGGGCGCGGGCTCTCGTCGTCCCGCCGTGTGAACGCCGCGTGACGAATCCGGACCGACCCCTGGTGTTCCGGGCGTGAAGGGTTAACCTGAACCCCAGTCCGCTCGCGTGGCGAGCGGATCGATTCGTCGAGGGACGGAGTGCCGGGATGGCCGAGCGGAGCGGGCGCCACAGCGTGGGGCTGCGCTCGCGCGTGCGGCCGGCCGATTCGATACGCGCGCGGGTCCTCACCGCGGCGGTGCACTCCTCCGACACGCGGATACGACTCCACGTCATCGCGCGGCACTCCGCCGCGGCCTCGCAGGGCGCCGTCATCACGACGGCGCCCTTGCTCGTGGTCGCGGCGCCTTCGCGTGACGGCGTGCGACAGCACGGAGGTCACTGATGCGCACTCTGGTTCTCAACGCCGGCTACGAGCCGCTCGCGGTGGTGTCGTTCAAGCGGGCCCTGGTCCTGCTGATGACGGAGAAGGCGACCGTGATCGCCGCGGACGAGGGCAATCCGGTGCACAGCGCGCACGGCGACCACGTGCGGCCCTCGGTGATCGTGCTGACCCGGTACGTGCGCATCCCGAGCGGCCGGAGCGTGCCGGTGTCGCGCCGGGGCGTGCTCCGCCGGGACAACCACCGCTGCGGCTACTGCGGTCAGCACGCGGCGACGATCGACCACATCCAGCCCAAGTCGCGCGGGGGCCGGGACACGTGGGAGAACCTCGTCGCCTGCTGCCAGCGCTGCAACAACGTCAAGAGCGACCGCACCCCGCACGAGATGGGATGGCGTCTGCGCACCGTCCCCCGGATGCCGCGCGCCGGCTCCTGGCTCGTGCGCGGCGCGGAGCGGACGCAGCCCGACTGGGACGACTACCTGGCTCCCGCAGCCTGACGCTGCGGAGTCGGCATCGCCCCCGCGGATATCCGATGACGACGTTCCGCCGTTCGAGTGGACGCGGTGCGAGGGGCGGGCTCGGCAAGGCGGAGGAGGAAGCGATACCGGAGGTATCGCGCCTGACGACAACGCCGCTGAGGTCGTCCCTCGCGCCGCGTCATTCGTTGTCGTTGCCGGTGTTGGCGCTGGCGTTGCCGGAGCGCTCGCCGGCCCAGGTCCAGTTCGCGACCTCGGGGATGTCCTCGCCGTGCTCGCGGGTGTAGGCGCGGGCGCGGATGCGGGCGTCCTGCATCTCCTGGCGGAGACCGGCGGCGCGGGCGCCGAGGCCGGGGGTCCGGTCGATGACGTCGATCACCAGCGAGTAGCGGTCGAGGTCGTTGAGCATCACCATGTCGAAGGGAGTGGTGGTGGTGCCGTTCTCCTTGTACCCGCGCACGTGCAGGTTGCCGTGGCCGGTCCGCTTGTAGGTCAGGCGGTGGATGAGCCACGGATAGCCGTGGTAGGCGAACACGATCGGGCGGTCGGGAGTGAAGATGGCGTCGAACTCGCGGTCGGAGAGGCCGTGCGGGTGCTCCGACTCCGACATCAGGCGCATCAGATCGACCACGTTGACCGTGCGGATCGCGAGGTCCGGCAGCGTCTCGCGGAGGATGCTCACCGCCGCGAGGGTCTCGAGGGTCGGCACGTCGCCCGCGCAGGCGAGCACGACGTCCGGGGACTCGCCCTGCCGCTCGCTGCTCGCCCACTCCAGGATGCCGAGGCCCCGCGTGCAGTGCGCGACCGCCTCCGCCATCGTGAGCCACTGGGGCGAGGGCTGCTTGCCGGCGACGACCACGTTGACGTAGTCCACGCTCCGGAGGCAGTGGTCGTAGGTCGAGAGGAGCGTGTTCGCGTCGAAGGGCAGGTAGACGCGCACGACCTCGGGCTTCTTGTTGACGACGTGGTCGATGAAGCCCGGGTCCTGGTGGCTGAAGCCGTTGTGGTCCTGGCGCCAGACGTGGCTCGAGAGCAGGTAGTTGAGGCTCGCGATCGGGCGGCGCCACTCGATGTCGCGGGTGCCGTCCAGCCACTTCGCGTGCTGGTTGAACATCGAGTCGATGATGTGGATGAACGCCTCGTAGCAGGTGAAGAGCCCGTGGCGGCCGGTGAGCAGGTAGCCCTCCAGCCAGCCCTGGCACTGGTGCTCCGAGAGCACCTCCATGACCCGCCCGGCGCGGGCCAGGTGGTCGTCGAGGGGGCTGAGCTCGGCGTCCCACTGCTTGTCGGTGGCGGCGTAGACGGACTGCAGCCGGTTGCTCGCGACCTCGTCCGGCCCGAAGAGGCGGAAGTTGGTCGGGTTGGCGCGGATGACGTCGGCGAGCCATTCGCCGAGCACCTTCGTCGCCTCCGCGACGGTGCCACCCGGCTGCTCCACGACGACCTCGTAGCGGCGGAAGTCGGGCAGGTCGAGAGTCTGCCGCAGCAGCCCGCCGTTCGCGTGCGGGGTCGCGCTCATCCGCAGCTCGCCCTCGGGGGCCAGCGAGCGGACGCGGTCGACCACGCCGCCCTCCTCGGTGAAGAGCTCCTCGGGCCGGTAGGAGCGGAGCCAGTCCTCGAGGAGCCGGGTGTGCGCCTCCGTGTCGCGCGCGTTGGGCAGCGGGACCTGGTGCGAGCGGTAGGTGCCCTCCACCTGGACGCCGTCGATCTCGGTCGGACAGGTCCAGCCCTTCGGGGTCTTCAGCACGATCATCGGCCAGGCCGGGCGTGAGAGGTCGCCGGCGGCGGCGCGCTCCTTGATCGCCGCGATGCGGTCGAGCACCGTGTCCAGGACGTCGGCGAACCGCTCGTGCACGCGCATCGGGTCCTCGCCGTCGAAGCCGCCCTCGACGAGGAACGGCTCGTGGCCGTACCCGCGGAGGAGGCTGTCGAGCTCCTCCTGCGGGATGCGGGCGAGGACGGTCGGGTTCGCGATCTTCCAGCCGTTGAGGTGCAGGATCGGCAGGACGACGCCGTCGGTGAGCGGGTTCACGAACTTGTTGGAGTGCCAGCTGGTGGCGAGCGGGCCGGTCTCAGCCTCGCCGTCGCCGACGACCGCCGCGACCAGGAGGTCCGGGTTGTCGAAGGCCGCTCCGTACGCGTGGCTCAGCGCGTAGCCGAGCTCTCCGCCCTCGTGGATGCTGCCCGGAGTCTCGGGGGCGGCGTGGCTGGGGATGCCCCCGGGGAAGCTGAACTGGCGGAAGAGGCGGCGCAGCCCCTCCTCCGACTCGTCGATGTGGGAGTAGATCTCGCTGTAGGTGCCGTCGAGGTAGGCGTTGGCGACCATGCCCGGTCCGCCGTGGCCGGGACCGGTGATGTAGAGGGTCGGCTGGCGGCGCTCGCGGATCGCGCGGTTCAGGTGCGCGTAGATCAGGTTGAGGCCGGGGGTGGTGCCCCAGTGGCCGAGCAGGCGGGGCTTGATGTCCTCCCGGCTCAGCGGGGTCTTCAGGAGCGGGTTCGCGAGCAGGTAGATCTGCCCGACCGCGAGGTAGTTCGCGGCGCGCCACCAGGCGTCGACGGTGTCGAGAGTGTCCTGCGTCAGCTCGGCGTCGGCGGGTCGGGCGATCCAGCTGTGCTCGGGGACGGGCAGGAGGGACGGAGCGGGGGAGTCGGCCATGTGCCCACGCTGGCATCCGGACGCCCGGGGCGGAAGGGCCTTGCAAGCCCGGCTCCGGAGGGGGTCAGGCGCGCGGCGTCGCCCGGCGGAGGACCAGCGACCCGACCGCCGTCAGGAGCGCGGCGGGGACGAGGAGCAGAGCGGCGGCTCCGGCGGTGCCCGCGCTCTCGAGGACGTCCGCCACGACCGGCCGGCCCCCGGCGAGAGCGACGACGACGACCACCGCGAGTGCCGCCGCTCCGAGGGCGAGGAGGAAGGCCGTCACTCCGCGCTCCCGCCAGCGGAGGAAGACCGCTCCCGCTGCTCCCCCGAGGGCGAAGGCGGCGAGGAGCGAGCAGAGCAGGACGACGAAGCGCTCGTGCCACGGACCGTCGAGGGGGGAGGCGAGGAAGAGCGCGCCACCCAGCCACCAGCCCCCGGTCGCCTCCTCGAGCACCCCGAGGGCCACGACGATCGCGGACCAGAGCACGGACAGTGCCGCGAAGGCGAGGGCGCTGCCGAGGACGTGGTCGCGCCGGGTCGCTCCGTAGCTCAGCGCCAGCCCGAAGGTGGCGGTCGTGGCCTGGATGGAGCCGATGAAGAGGAAGACGACGATCAGCATCCCCGGCCCCACGAGCAGGATGCCCGAGTCGCCGCCGCCCCGCTCGGCCCCGATCCCGCGGAGGACGAGCCACCAGATCACGAGGTTGCCGGCGAGGACGGCGAGCAGGACGAGCAGCGGCCAGCCGAGGACCGTCCCGGGGTGGGCGAGGTGGAGCCTCAGGACGGAGAGGATCCTCCGCGGGGAGGCGGAGCGGCGGGCGGGGGCGGTCATGGTCGGTCCTCTCGGATCGGTGGCGGTGGTGTCAGCTGCTGCGCGGGGTGGCGCGGCGGAGGATCGCCCAGCCCGCGACTCCGGCGATCGCGGTCGGGATGAGCGAGAGGGCGTAGCCGCCCGCGTATCCGACGCTGCCGAAGAAGGAGCCGACGGCGGGCCAGTTCTCGGTGAGGGTGAGGAGGGTGATCACGGCCAGCAGGAGGGCGCCGAGGATCCCGAAGAAGAGCAGCATCCCGCGCTGGCGCCAGCGCACGTAGACCGCCGCCGTCGCCGCTCCGATGAAGAAGAAGAAGAGCAGGGCGCAGAGCACCGCGACGGCCTGCTCGCCCACGGAGTCCCCGCCGAAGTAGATCGAGCGGAAGAAGCTGCCGCCGAAGCCCCAGCCGTCGGTCGCGCGCTCCACGATCCCGAGGACCACGAAGACGCCGGTGTAGAAGACCGAGAGGGCGACGAAGGTGAGGGCCGTGCCGAGGGAGAAGTCGCGGCGGGTGGCACCGTAGCCGAGGGCGAGGCCGAAGGTGACGTTCACCGACTGGACGGCCACGACCATCATGTAGACGAAGAGGAAGAAGGACGCGCCGGAGTAGGCCATCCCCTCCTGCGCCTCGAGGCGCTCGCCGGAGTCGAGCCCGCGGAGGATCAGCCACCAGACGACCAGGTTGCCCGCCAGGATGACGGCCGTGATGATCAGCGGCGTGTAGAGGATCGTGGCGGGGTTCGCGAAGTGCAGGCGGACGATGCTGCCGAGGCGGCCGACGGCGGTGTCGTGGCGCGTGTGGGCGCCGGTGAGGGCGGTCATTCCGAGGCCTTCCCGGTGGTGAGCTGGACGACGAGCTGCTGGAGGGGGACGGACTCGAGCTCGAGCCCGTGGCGGGCGGCGGAGGCGCGGCCGGCGTCGTCGAGGCGGGGGAGCGTGGCAGAGGCGCGGCTGCCGAGAGCGGAGCGGGCGATGACCTCGCGGCCGGCGGTGAACGACTCGACGGCCTGCCGGGGTCCGATGACCGTTGCCGCAGCACCCCGCAGCTCCTCCGCGTCACTGTCGACGACGAGGCGGCCCTGATCGATGACGAGGACGTGCTCGAGCAGGCTGCTGACCTCGTCGATGAGGTGGGTGGAGAGGACGACCGTGCGCGGGTGCTCGGCGAAGTCCTGGAGGAGGCGGTCGTAGAACAGCTGCCGGGCGACGGCGTCCAGCCCCAGGTACGGCTCGTCGAAGAACGTGAGCGGGGCGCGGGAGGCGAGACCGACGATCACTCCGATCGCCGAGAGCTGTCCGCGGGAGAGCTTCTTGATCTTGCGGTCGACCGGGAGGCGGAAGTCCTCGACGAGCTCGCGGGCGAACGCCTCGTCCCAGCCGTCGAAGAACCAGGGAGCGCTGCGCAGGACGTGCTTCACCTTGAAGTCGTCCGGGTACTTCTGGCTCTCCTTGATGAAGCAGGTGCGGGAGAGGACGGCGGCGTTCTCCACAGGCGACTGCCCGAAGACGCGGATCTCGCCCGAACTGGCGAACTCCTGGCCGGTGAGCAGCGACATCAGCGTCGTCTTGCCCGCGCCGTTGCGGCCGAGGAGGCCGTGGATGCGGTTCTCCTCCAGCGCGAAGCCGATGCCGTCGACGGCGCGCATGCGTCCGTAGTGCTTGGTGAGGTCGTGGACCTCGATGACCGCGCTCATCGCGATCCCCCTTCTGTGATCATGTCGGCGAGCTGCTCGGTGCTGAGGCCGAGCTTGGCGGCCTCGGCGAGCAGCGGAGCGACGAACTGGTCGCGGAACTGCGTGCGGCGCTTCTCGACCAGCCGGTCGCGCGCCCCCTCGGCGACGAACATGCCGATCCCCCTCTTCTTGTAGAGCACCCCGTCGTCGACGAGCAGGTTCACGCCCTTGCCGGCGGTGGCCGGATTGATGCGGTGGAACGCGGCGAACTCGTTGGTCGACGGGACCTGCGACTCCTCCGGCAGCGCGCCGTCGATGATGTCGTTCTCGATCTGCTCGGCGATCTGCAGGAAGAGCGGGCGGGAGTCGTCCACGCGGGCTCCTTCGGTGCTGGGTTAGGTGGTTGGTTGGTATTGTAGCTAACCATGGAGCCTCAACGAGGCTGTGTCAAGAGGCGGGTGCCGCTCGGTCGGCGCGGGGAGGGCCGAGGCGCGCTTCGCGGGCGCTGTGATGGGGGCCGGTCGGCGCTTCGCGGGCGGCGGGGCCCGGCGGGTACACTGGCTCGGCCAGCCTCTGTAGCTCAATGGAAGAGCGACTCCGTCCTAAGGAGCAGGTTGGGGGTTCGAGTCCCTCCAGGGGCACCACGATCCGCGATCGGGATCAGTCCATCGGACGACCGCCGCCGTCGCTCCGTCTGACGCCACGGTCTGCCGCCGGCCCAGCACTCCGAGCTGTGCTGGTCGAGGCGCCGACGGTTCGAGTCCTCGGTGGTCCTGCCCGGGTGGGGACTCCTCGGCGGCAGGGACGCACGACCGAGGAGCTCCTTCGCGGGTTCTCGGCCGTCCTCGTCCTGAGCCTCTCCGTTCAGCGGAACGCGTTCGCGAAAAGCCGACTCGCGGGATTCAGCGCGCTGCTCGCGATAGCCGGTCGCATGGCGGCCGTCCGCAGGCGGTCGCTGTCGGAATTCGAGACCCCCTTCCTCGGCTGGATGTGGCGGGCCGTCCTCCGCCCGCGGTGCGTGCGCGAGCTCCTCGATCAGGCGAGGCCGGAGAGGACATATTGGAGCGACGCCCACCGCCCGACCGCTCACGGCCTTCTGAGGGCGTCCCGCGGGCCTTCGTTCAGGCTGACTCGACATGATCGAGGCTGGTACTCGACGGAAGGTTCTCTGTGAGCATGTTCAAGCGCGTTCTCGGCATGGCGTCGAAGGCGCTCGATTCGAAGAGCGGCTCGGGGTCGTCCTCGAGCGGGACGACCGATTGGCGCGACCTGGTGCGCACCGCCGCCGACAAGGTGACGGGCGACTCGCGGAGCGGGCAGGCTCAGCCGCCCCAGCAGTACGGCTCGCCGCAGCGCCCCTCCGCGCGACCCCAGGGCGCCCGCCCCGGGCAGCAGCCTGTGGTCACGCAGGAGGACCGCGCGGCGATCGCGCGCTACGACTACCTCCTCCGCACCGCCGACCCGGAGCAGCTCGAGCAGGTCCACCGCGACGCGTTCGCGAAGCTGACGCCGGCGCAGCGCACCCAGGTCGAGGCCCGGCTCCGCGACGAGCTGCCCGCGAACGAGCAGTCGCGGTCCTCCGCCCCCGACGACCTGGCGCGTGCGGCGACGCGGGGAGAGGCGAACAACCCGGGATTCCTCAAGAAGATGTTCTCGAAGCCGGGGACGCGCGGTACGCTCGCGGGCGCGGGCGTCGGAGCGGCGGCGGGCATCGGGCTCGGCGCGGCGGGCGGACTGCTCGCGGCGGTCGCAGGCGGTGCCGTGATCAGCAGCGTCGCCGGTCCTCTGCTCGCGCAGGCGTCCGGTCTCGGCGTGGACTTCGAGAACCTGGCCGGCGGATTCGGGGACCTGGGTGACTTCGGCGACATCACGGGCGGCGCGGGCGAGTTCGTCTCCGGCGCGGGCGAGCACGTGTCCGGGCTGGGGGAGCAGGTGTCCGAGTTCGGCTCGGACTTCCAGCTGCCGGGTCTCGGCGACCTCGGGAACCTCTTCGACCGCTAGGCGGTCCCGGCCGGAGCGCTCCGGCGGCGGAGGAACGGCGACGCGATCGCGAGCGCCGCTCCGACGACGAGCAGGACGGCGCCCACGATCGCGACGGCGGTCGTCGACCAGTCGGGGAGGTCGACGACCGTCGTGCCGTTGAGGAGCTTCCATTCACAGGCTGCGCCGAGCGGCCACCACGACCAGAAGCCGCGGACGAGCTCTCCCGCTTCGGGCGGGACACCGCCGAGGCTGACGCTGCAGACGTAGTCGAAGCCCTGACGGTCGATGTTCGCGTACTGCAGAGGCACGAGTGCGAGCGCGGCCAGGCCGGCGACGGCGAGGACGAGGCCGGCGATCAGGGCGAGACGGGCGGCCGTGAGGCGCTTCTTCACCGGTGTCGAGGCGGGGGCGGGCGGCGTCTCGGTCATCATCCGATGGTGTCATGAGCGCGGAAGGGCCGGGCGGGGGTGCGCAACTACGGCTGAGACGCGTGCATCGGTCTGATTCAGCGCTTCGCGAGAAAGTCAGCATCCGGTGCGCAAGAGTCGCCGGTGTGCTGGCGCGATCGGATGCCGTCACCAGCGTCCGCCGACCGCCCGCAGCGCGACGGCCAGCATCCCGGCCAGCGCCACCAGGACGGTCGCGATGACGAAGATCCCGGACGAGTAGCCCTCGACCATCAGCGGCAGCACTGCTCCGAGGACGGTCCCGACCTGCGTCACGGCCGTGTATGCGCTGGCGCCCGCGCCGACTCCGCCCCTGCTCGTTCGACCGAGCAGGACCAGGCCGGTGCTCTGAAAGCCGACGCCCACTACGGCGTAGAGCACCTGGGCCAGCAGCAGCACCGGATAGGTGGTCGCGAGGAGCAGGAGCGAGAACGATCCGACCCCGAAGAGGGCGATCACGACGAGGGTGACGGCGCTGCCGCGGGCCGCGCTGAGCCGACCGAGCAGAGGCAGCGCGGCCAACTCCAGTAGAGCCGATATCAGGAACAAAGGAGGCACCTCGGCAGGGCGGAGCCCGGACGAGACAGCGAACAGCGGCAGATAGATCCCCCGAAGGGTGTCGGCCGACTTGAGAAGCGCCACGAGGACAAGCGCAGTGAAGAACGCTCCGCTTCTCGCTCGAGGCGTTCCGACTTCTCCGCCATCGTGCTCGCGCGGGAACGCGCGTCCAGCGAATGGTCTGCAGGTCGCACCGATCATCGTGATGCCGCCGAACACGGAGGCGATCAAGAGAGGATCGAGCCCGAGCGCGGACACGGCCGAGTAGATGACGAGGCCGAGGATGTATCCGCCGACCGTCATCAGCCGAAGACGCGTGACCGCGGCGACCTGTTCGTCGTCACTCAGCTGCGCGGCGACGCGGCCGAAGATCTGCGGGACGATCGTGCTGACGAGGAGCAGGAGAACGCCGCTCAGCATGACGAGCACGAATGTACCTGCGGTCGCGCGGAGTGCAAGGAGGGCGACCGGGACGGCTGCGCAGGTCAGGACCAATGCGCTGCGCGGGTACCCGTGATGGCGAACTGTAGGGACGAGCAGGGTGTTGTAGACGATGGCGGCGGCCGCGTTGACGAGAAAGAACACGGCGATCTCGCCCTTTGAGTGACCGGCCGAGTCGAGGGAGACGGGAACGGCTACGCTCGTGAGGCCTCCGATGGTCGCGTTGCTCAGCAGGGTCAGGGCGACGGATTGTGGGACGCGAGCGCCAGACAGTGGTTCCTCCTTAGTCGCTGACCGGTCTAGTTGGCGCGGGCGGACGAAGGTGGATCCTCGATGTCGCCCGGGTCGTTGCGATCCGAAACTGATGCGCGCCACTGAATATCTCTCACCTAAAAGCCGTCCGACCCTATCCCCGCTGATTGAAATGCCGCGGCGAGACCGCGCCCCAGCAACAGGTCCTTCCCGCACCTCCGGGCCGTGGCCAGAAGATGCTCACCCCACACTGCAGCCAGGGGCGCCATCGCATCGCTCAGGTACACCATGTCGAATTCGCGTTCGGCGAAACCGCATCGGATCCCGATCGCGTTGAGATTGACCGGTCGCCGTGCAGTCGACCAGCCGCTCGGATGTTCGGACGCAATGGGAAAACCCGGCCCGAGCGCGACGACGGACCGTGAATGAGCTACTTCAGACATCAGTCCGACGAAAAGCATCGATGTGTCGTTCGGATGCTGACGAAGGATCTGCAGGTCAGCTCGGCTGTTCGTTGAATCTCGAGCCCACCTCGCGACGCGCTCCCACTCGGGCTGCTCCAATTGCGCCAGGGGCCTGTTGCAGATGAAGAACTCGATTTCCATATCGACACATCGATCGGCCCACTGTTCCAGGTTAGCTCGATTGCTTCTTGCTTGTTCGGCTGTATTTTCGGAGATGCTCGGCAGTTCTACGCCCCACGCGTCCTCTATCCAGTGAAGAGAAAGGCCCATCCGGCATAGCCTGTAGCCGAACTCCACATCTTCGACTCCATAAGTTGAGAAGCGCTCGTCGAAACCGCCCGCGGAGAAGAAATCCGATCGCGCCACTGCAATGTTCCGTCCCCAGTAGAAACGCCAGGGGACCGCCAGCGGAACCCGCCGGACATCGACATCCAACCACTTGTCCGATCTGTAATCAGCGTAGCCGGGCCGCGTAGCCATCTCCATGCGTCTTGTGCGCCAGTCCGGGCCGCTGACAAGAGAACGGAATGCATGGGCATCTTCGCCAGAGAAGTCCCAGCCGTAGGTCGGCCCTGCTGTACTGCGTTTACCGACTTCCACGTTCGCCGCATGGGACTGAATCAGGTTCTCGCCCGCGAGAGTGCCGCAATCGAGGAAGATCAGTGTTCTGCCCCGAGATGCTCGCGCGCCGAGATTCCTTACCGCGCTCAGGCGGAACCCGTCGTCTCGTTGGCGAGTGTATGAGATGTCAATCGCGTGTTCGAAGGCCTTGATGACCGCAACGGTATCGCTCGAAGAGCCGTCGTCTGCGACGATGACCTCATAGGTGAACGACGCCTCTTGTTGCGCTAATGTCGTCAGAGTTCTTCTCAACTCGTCAGGGCGGTCATAGGTCGGAACGACGACTGAAACCTCCGGAGAAACACCGTCTGCTTTCTGCGGGAAGATCAACGGTCCTGACATGCCTTCATCCTTTCTCGCGTACCTGGAGGCATCGCAGAGCCGGCCCTCATTGTACGTCGCGGACTGCACTCCGCGATGTCGCGGTAAAGGAGTGATCGCTTCACGTCAGTTCGCTTGTGACTTCGCAATTCGATGTGCGAGACCGTAGCAGGCTGTGCCCTTCGGCGACCAGAGTGTGGCGCGCGTGGCACCCCTCGGGTCGTGAACACCGTGCGCACGCGCAGACGTGGCGCCAAGGCTCGCCCGCTGTCCAGCTCTCACAGAGCCAGGCGCGGCGAGTGTCATTTCGTGCCAGTCGTCGGCGTGGATGGCTGTGGGATATATGTTCATCATCACATCGAACCGACGAAGACCCACACGAAGAGGTGCGGAGTGATTTATCTCGATTCTGCGGCCACGTCTTTTCCCAAGGAGCATCATGTAGTGGACGCCATGAAATCCTATGCTGAACGTGGAACAAGCCCAGGCAGGTCGGGGCACCGGCTATCCGCTTGGGCTGAGGGCCAAGTCTGGGCAGCTCGTGAGTCGCTAGCAGATCTGGTCAAATGCATCGATCCGGAGCGGGTGACCTTCTCGCTGAATGCAACGATGTCTCTCAATGCGGTTGTGCACCACCTGGGCTCGATCGGGGGCCGCGTCCTGACGTCCGCTTTCGAACACAATTCAGTGGTTCGGCCACTTCATGCAGCGGCGCAGGAGGGTTCGGTCAGGCATGAGATCATTCCGCCCTCGACCAGCGGACCGTTCGATCTCGATCGACTGCAGGAGCAACTGCTTGCCGGCGGAGTCGCCGGGGTCATTGTCACCTGGGCCTCCAACGTCTCCGGTTCAGTGCTTCCGATCCGTGAAATCTCTGAAATCTGCAGAGAGGCCGGTGTTTTCATCGCCGTGGATGGGGCGCAGGCGCTTGGGTACCTTGATGTCGACGCGGGTCTTGCGGACGTGCTGGTGTTCGCTGGGCACAAGGGTTTGGGGGGACCTTTGGGTGTTGGTGGCGCTGTTGTCCGAGAAGGTGTCCGGTTGTCGCCTTTCGTCACCGGCGGATCGGGTGGACGTTCTGAAAGTCGGGATCATCCCTGCTGGCTGCCCTGGTCGCAAGAGGCGGGAACACAGAATGGGATCGGAATCGCCGGGTTAGGCGCGGCTCTGAGGCTGTTGGACGGGGCCGAGATCGCCAGAAGGCGGCGTCGAGCAACCGATTTGCGAGAACGATTCGTTACTGGTCTCAGTGGTGGTGGCGCGGTCACCCTCATCGAATCGCCCAGCGCCGAAGAACCTGTCGGAGTGGTGTCGTTCCGGATGAACCGTGTGACCCCGAGTGTTGCTGCTTCGCTCCTCGAAGAACGCTTCGACATTCTCGTTCGCGCCGGACTGCATTGCTCTCCTCTGGCCCACGAGACTCTCGGCACAGGCGATGGCGGGACTGTCCGGGTGAGTTTCGGGCCGAGAACTACGACAAATGAGGTCGATCTAGCACTTGCCGCAGTCCAGTCCATCTCATCGAGTTCGAGCGAAAGGAAATGATGAAGAATGTCGGTCACCTGGGACCCCGAATGCGTCTTCTGCAGGTCGAATCCGCGTCGAGTGTGGGAGGAAGACGGACTCGCGGTCTGTTCTGATCCAGCTCCCCTTCGGCAGGGTCACCTCCTCATCTACACAACCGAGCACTATCCATCGGCCGCAGACATGGATGCGCAGGCGGCAGAGCGGCTCGACGCATTGGAGGCCGACCTCGGTAAGCGCATCTGTGCAGAGTTCGGGGACTACGTTCTGTTCGAGCACGGGCGTACCGGTCACTGTCTGCGAAGTCGTCCTGGAGAGCGCCTCTGTCATCACATGCACGTCCACATGATCCCCGGCGCCCTAGACCTGCGGGGCTATGCAGGAATAGCGCAAGAGATCGAGATCTCATCATGGCGAGACGTCCTAGCCCTTGGTAGCGATGTCGATGGCTACGTTGTCATCGGCAATGCGCACGAAAAGGTCGTCGCGCCATTGACGCGCTCTCTTCCTCCGCATCACCTGCGTACGGTGATCGCGCGAGCGAACGCAACTCCAGATCTCGCCGACTGGGAACTCGCTCTCGCGGGAGAAGAGGTGGGCCTGGTCGCCGCTGCATCGCATTCGACTGTCGTCGCGCTCGTTGAGAATTTTCGGTTTGCGAGGGCGACATGAAGCGCGCCGTTGTACTGCATGTCTCGTGGGGAAGGGGGAACGGCCACGTCACGCGCCTGGTAGCCATAGGTCGGGCTTTTCACTCCGCGGGTTGGGACTGTGTTCTACTCGGTCGGCAGAATGCGGTGCACGATCGATTGGTCTCGAAGGCGGGAATCTTCACGACAGCCTATTACCGCGAAGGTGTCGCAGACATCGACCCATGGGCAGAATGGGGAGATCCTGGCGTGTTCGATAAAGCAGTCGTTGCTGACGTCGCTGTGCTCCAGCGGTTCAGGCCGGACCGGGTGATCAACGATAACCGATTGTCGATGATCGTAGCTTGCGCTTCGCTCTCCATCCCGATCGTCACGCTATGCCAAGACAATCAGCTCGTCGGCTACCGCTATCAGGGCGAGGGAGTGTCCGAGATCTGGACCGGACCGCTCATGGCGGTCAACGAGGCTCTTGGGCGGCGAGGGCTTCCCCTGGTCGATCGAGATGTTCGAGAACTGTTCGAACGCGGGCTGATCGCAATACCGAGTGCGCCGAGTCTTGACGTAATGGAGAGCCGCGTCGGTATGAGAGAAGTGGTTTTCACTGGCGTTCTCGGACCGGTCAAAGCGGGTCTGCATGGATCCGGGTTGCTGTTCTATCGGACGGTAGGAGGAATCGACTCGGAGTTCCTGCACGCTTTCGAGAACTGGGAAGGAGAAATCTATGTGGCGACCGGAGACCAGGCGTCAGCGGATTCGTATCGACATGTCCCGGACGCCATCCACGTCGCGGCTCTCTGGGATCTCGAAGAAGTGTTTCCGGAGCTGGCTGCCGTCGTGCATCACGGAGGACATGGAATCGCGACGACGTGCGTGGCATCAGGGGTGCCAGCCGTCATTCTTCCAGGTCACAATCCGGAGAGGCGTTCGAACGGGTATCGGGTGGAGTTGTCGGGGTGGGGGAAAGTGCTCGGTCCACTTTCAGCGGAGGGTACTCGATGGGGCCCGGCCGTCGATGTGACCGGAGACCGTCCTCCGTGGAGCGATGTCCGTGGTGCAGTCGACGCTCTCCGGGCCCCCGACGTCGACGCGGGCGGGTCCGTCGCGTCAGCATCAGAGCTCGTCCGGCTGCTGACATGACGAGGGAGAAGCTCGTCCGAGACGGTGTACCGGCACTGCTCCGGGGTCTCGGTGTCGACGCGCGCTTCAGATCCGTCGATGCCGGCGAGCGGCGGGCCTGGCTCCTGGCGAAGCTGAAGGAGGAATGCGACGAGGTCCTGGCTGCCCCGTCCGTCGAAGAGCTGGCGGACGTCGCGGAAGTCCTGCATGCGCTCGCGTCGGAGCTCGGAGTGGCCTGGAGCGAGGTCGAAGCGGTGCGCGAGAGGAAAGGAGCGGACCGCGGAGTGTTCGACGCCGGAGTCGTGATGCGACTCTCCGAGTAGCACTCTGCTCGCGCGGCGGCGTCGTACCCTCGACTGCATGGGGTTCGTCTTCTCGCTGGTGATCATCGTCCTGACCGTGCTCGCGCTGGTCGACGTCGTGCGGCAGCCGGACAACGTCATCAAGAACCTGCCCAAGATCGTGTGGATCCTGCTGATCTTCTTCCTCCCGCTCATCGGCGTCTCGCTGTGGTTCCTGCTCGGGCACGACTGGAAGCGCGGCGACGGCGGATCCTTCGTGCCGGGCGGCCGAGTGCCCCGCCGCCGGAAGCAGGCGCCGCCGACGATGGTGGTGCGGCCCGCTCCGAAGAGCACCGAGGAGCAGCTCGCCGACCTCGAGCGCGAGGAGGCGCACTACGCGCGGCTCGCCGAGGAGCAGCGTCGCCGCCGCGAGGGGGAGCGGCCGCTCGACGCGTGAGCGGCCGCTTCGGAGGCCGCTACTTCGAGAAGTTCGACGCCGCCCACTGGATCGAGGCGATCTTCGCCTGACCCGCGACGCTCGGGTGGAAGTAGTCGGTGGTCCCGATCAGGCCCTTGGTGACGGGGGTCGCGGTGAGCGCTCCGCCGTCCCAGTCGCAGAGCTGACCGGCGGCGCTGCACGCCGTCTGCAGCGCGGTGTTGTACTGCGTCGTCCGCGTCTTCGCGGCAGCGGCGGAGGCGGCCGCGGCGGTGCTGCTGAGCCTGCGGCCGGTGGAGCTGACGCCGCGCGTGGTCCGGCAGAGGTCGCCGCCCGCCCAGACGAGCGCGCCGACTCCGGTCTTCACGACCGACCACTCGGAGGCCACGTTCGGCATCGACGAGAGGACGATGCGGGCGGAGGGCCACGTGGTGCGGATCTTCGTGATCGCGGCGGAGGCTCCGGTGCGGAACGTGCTCGCCGGCGTCATCGTGTAGCCGTCGGAGGCGACGCGGTTGTCGGGAGAGCAGAGGTCGTTGCCGCCGATGAGCAGGGTGACGACGTCCGGCCGCACGCCGGCGGCGACCGCGGCGTCGATCCGCGAGGGGACCTGCGCGACGACGTCGCCGGTGGTGGCGAAGTTCGCGGTCGTGACCGTGGTGCCGGGGCGCGCGGTCCGCAGGCGCGAGGCGAAGGAGTTCACCGAGGAGCTGGTGCCGGTGGACCAGTTGTTGCGGGGGCAGTCCGCGAAGGAGCCGCAGGTCCCGTAGGCCTGGGTGATGGAGTCGCCGAGGCTCAGCACCGAGAGGGTGGCGGGAGTGGCGGCGGCGGCGGCCTGCGCCGGGAGCAGCGCGGCGGCGAGGGCGAGCGCGGCTCCGACGGCGAGGGCGCGGACGCGGCGGCTCGGGGTCGGCGGGCGGGAGAGGGAGAGGCTCATGGGGGACCGTTCTCGAGGGGGAGGACGGTGGGGGAGCCGTCGGTGCTGACGCTAGGGGAGCGGCGCCCCGGATGACCCCGAACGGGTGACCCCAGAACGGGCCGGATGTGCGCGACGGCAGCGGATCCGGTCGTCCGGCGGGCGGAACCGTCTGGAAGGCGAGCGTCCTCTCAGCCTCCCGCCACCGGCACGATCCGCAGCCGGCTCATCGCCCAGACCAGCGCCCCCGACGCGAGGAACGCGACCGCGATCCCGACGACGAACACCGACACCTGCCCGTACCCGGTCGCGGGATCCAGGAACGGATAGGGCACCCAGCCGTCCGTCGCTCCGCGGATCAGCACCACGACGAGCCAGACGATCGGGTAGACCACGACCAGCCAGAGCCTGCGCCACGGCAGCGGAGGGCGATCCGCGAGCAGCAGCCAGTCGAGCAGTCCGTAGACGGGGAACAGCACGTGCATGACGGTGTTGGCCCACGGCAGCGCCACTCCGCCCGCCACATCGGTGAGGAGGGTGTTGTACACGAGGCCGACGACGATGATGTACCCGGTGAAGGCACCCCGCACCAGTAGGAGCCCGCTGGGCGCGGGGCTGGGGCGGAGCGCGAGCACGGCGGTGGCTCCGAGCACGACGGCCAGCACGATGTTGCTCTGGATGGTGAAGAAGCCGAAGAAGTTGAACGGGTTCAGCGGCGTCCGAGAGGCGGTGTCGACGGCCGTCGCGATCACGGCCACCAGAACGGCGGCGGCCACGAGGAGGCGGAGGAGCGCGACCGGCACGCGGGCCGACTCCGCCCGGGAGGAGGGAGCGGGCGGCGTCATCGCTCGAGCGTAGCGCCGGAGCGCCTACCCTGTCCCCGTGCTCACGATCGGTGTCGACCTCGCTGCGGAGCCGGTGCGCACCGCTCTCGCCGCCCTCGAGTTCTCCGGCGGCCGGGCCGTCGTCCGCTCGCTCGTACTCGGCGCCGAGGACGCGACGATCGTCGAGGCGTCACGGGACGCGGCGGTCATCGGGATCGACTGCGCGTTCGGCTGGCCGGTGGAGTTCGCGGCGTTCGTCTCCGCGCACACGCGACGGGAGGTCTCGCCGCGGACGCTCGCGGGACGCGACTGGCGCCGCCGCCTCGCGTACCGCGAGACGGACCGGGTGGCGCGCGAGGTCACCGGCCGCTGGCCGCTCAGCGTCTCGACCGACCGGCTCGGGATGACCGCGATGCGCTGCGCGGAGCTGCTCGACGCCTTCGCCGCGAGCGGCGAGGACGTCGACCGCTCCGGGCGCGGACGGCTCGTCGAGGCGTACCCGGCGGCGGCGCTGCGGCTCTGGGGAGTGGACACCACGGGGTACAAGACGCGACCGGAGGCCGTGGCGCTCGCCGCGGAGTCGCTGCGACGGGCCGCGCCCTGGCTCGATGTGCCGGCGCCCGCGCTCGCGCTGATGAGCCGCTCCGACGACGCATTCGACGCCGTCGTCGCCGCTCTCAACGCCCGCGCCCACGCCCTAGGCGCGACCCTGCCGGTGCCTCCCGAACTGCAGGAGGCGGCGGAAACCGAGGGGTGGATCGCGGTCCCGACCGGATCGCTCGCGGAGCTCGCGGGCTGATCCGGCCGTCTCGACCGGTGTTCGCTCAGGCCGGGATCTTCGCCCCCAGCAGGCCGGCGGCGACCTCGGCGGCCCGCTCGGCCTCCTCGACGGTCGAGAAGGGTCCGGTGGGGAAGAGGGAGGGCGCGGTGGTCAGTCGGGCGTCGATCTCGAGTCGGAACCGGGGCAGCTCCGCCCCGGGGACGACGACGATCCTGACTCCGTTCCGGCTCCATCGCGCGGGTTGGATAGAAGAAATCTGTGTCATGGTGCTCTCCGCTTTCGCGATCATCCGCACGGGTGGCTGACGCCTCGACCGTGCACGCTTCACGCTACGTCCGGTGCCCGTCTCTCCGAACGGGCTTGACCTCTCAGGCTCGTCGGGCGTAGCGGGTCACTGCAGTCGGTCGAGGGTGTCGCTGATCCGCCGCAGGCACTCGATGAGGACCGACACCTGCGCGGCGTCCAGGTCGGCGAGCACCTCGCCCTCGGCAGCGACGAGATTCCGCATCGCCTCGTCGACCCGCTTCGTGCCCCGCGGGGTGAGCGAGACGATCTTGCTGCGCGAGTCGGCGGCGTTCTGCTCGCGGACCACGAGCCCGCGAGCCCCGAGGCGGTCGACGCGGCTGGCCAGGTTGCCGCTGGACAGCGCGAGGTGCGTGGCCAGGGCCGAGGGCGTCATCCCGCCCTCTCCGCGCTGCCGCAGCAGCGAGAGGAGCTCGAACTCCCACGGGGCGAGATCGCTGACGGCGAAGGACTGCCGCCGAACCTCCTGCACGCGCGGGCTGAGGCGGCGGAGGCGGGAGACGACGTCCAGAGGCGCGAAATCGAGGTCGGGCAGGGCCCCGGCCCACGCGTCGATCACCAGATCGACATCGTCGTCTTCGCGCATGCCCCGATTATCCCCGGACGGCGCGGGCGCCGACGACGGGTGGTCCGGGGAGGCCGGCGGGCCTAGCCTGTGCGGACGACGGGCGGACCGGTCAGGCGCGGGCGGCCCGGACGTAGGCGACGATCGCGTTGGCGTGGCCGTGGCCCAGGCCGTGCTCGGTCTTCAGCCAGGTGACGACCTGCATGTGCGGCTCGGAGCGCAGACGCTCGTCGGCGAGGTCCAGCCAGTCCTGGACGGGACGGTCGTAGGTCTTCTCGATGCTCGGGAAGTACGAGGCCGGTCCCTTCGGCTTCGCACCGTCGGCGGGCGGTTCGGGAGCGAGCACGCGGTCGGTCATGCGGTCACGATAGCGAGCCGCGGTCAGGTCGTGTAGGCCGAGGGGTCGAACCGGCCGAGCTCCTCGCGGAAGGCGAAGGCGAAGTCGGGCCAGAGCAGGGTGAGTCGCCGGTTGTCGTCCAGGTACCAGCTCTCGCAGCCGCCGTTGGTCCAGACGGTGTCGGCGCTGAGGGCGTCGAGGCGGGCGACGGAGGCGGCCTCGGCCTCGGCGGTGACCTCGAGCCGGTCGGCGCCGGAGACCGCGAGGTGGTCGAGCGCGGCGAGCACGTAGGCGATCTGCGTCTCGATCATGTGCACCGCGGAGTTGTGGCCGAGGCTCGCGTTGGGGCCGTTGACGACGAAGAGGCTCGGGAAGCCGTGGACCGCGGTCGACTCGTACGCGACCATGCCGTCGGCCCAGCGGTCGGCGAGGAGGACGCCGCCGCGGCCGCGGATGCGCCGGGCGAAGGGCGGCCGCGTGGAGTGGAAGCCGGTCGCGAAGACGAGCACGTCGACCCTGTGCGGGACGCCGTCGTCGCCGAGCGCGGCGCCCTCCTCGATGCGCCGGAGCGGACCGGGGACGACGCGGACGTGCGGCTGCGCGAGAGCGGGGTAGTAGTCGTCCGAGAGGAGCACGCGCTTGCAGCCGATCTCGTAGTCCGGAGTCAGCACGGCGCGGAGCGCGGGATCGATGATCTGCGCCTCGAGGTGGCCGAGCGCCTCCGCCCGCAGCCGATCGATGGCCTCGGGCACGGCGACGCGGCCGGCGAAGCCGAGCTCGGCGCACCAGAACAGCTCCTCGCGGAGCCTCGCCAGGGCCCCGGGCGCGCGGGAGAGGGCTCGGCGCTCCTCCGGCGGGTACGGGCGGTTCCGGCGGGGGACGACGTACGGGGCCGAGCGCTGGAAGAGCACCACCTCGGCGGCGCGCTCGGCGAGGTGCGGCACGATCTGCACGGCGGAGGCGCCCGAGCCGACGATGCCGATGCGCTTCCCGTCGAGATCGACGTCGTCCCGCCAGCGTGCGGAGTGGAAGGCGGGACCCGCGAACGAATCCAGGCCCGGGACGGCCGGGAGGCGGGGCTCGGAGAGGCGCCCCGCGCAGACGAGGAGGACCGCGGCGGAGTAGTCGCCCCGGGAGGTGCGCACCCGCCAGCGGTGCGCCTCCTCGTCGAAGACCGCCTCGAGCACCTCGGTCCCCAGCCGGAGCCGGGGCGCCAGGCCCTCCTTCTCGACGACGCGCTCGAGGTAGGCCTGGATCTCGGCCCCGGGGGCGTAGAACGCCGACCAGTCGGCCTCGGGGGCGAAGGAGTAGGAGTAGAGGTGCGAGGGGATGTCGCAGGAGACCCCGGGGTAGACGTTGTCCCGCCAGGTCCCGCCGATCCGCTCGGCGCGCTCCAGCACGACGAACGAGGTCCCGCCGCGGCGCTCCAGGCGGACCGCGGCTCCGAGCCCGGCGAACCCGGCGCCGATCACGACGACGTCGACGTCCATCAGACCGTCGTCCTCGCCAGGACGCTGCCCGCCGGGTCGCGGTGCGGATCGGCGAGGAAGTGCTCGAGGACGGCGAGGAGCTCGGCGGGCCGCTCGGCGAGCACCGCGTGACCGGAGTCGAGGACGGCGTAGCGGGCGTCGTCGATCGCGCCGAGCAGGGCCTCGGCGCCCTCGACGCCGGCGACGGCGTCGGCGGAGCAGCCGACCACGAGGGCGGGAACCCGGCAGTCCGAGGCGGCCGCAGCGACGTCGGCCCGGGCGGAGGCGGCGAGCATCCGCGCGGCGTCGGCGCCCCACGGGGAGGAGGCGGTGGCCGAGCGGACGGCGAGGAGCCGAGCGGCCTCCTCCTGCGCGTCGGGCGGCAGCATCGGCCAGAGGCGCGCCGTGCGGAGGAGGCGCTCCGTCGGGCGCAGCCATCCGGCCACGAGGGCGAGGGCGCGCACCCGCCGATCGCCCGCGGCGAGGGCCACGGCGGCTCCGAGCGAGTGGCCGATCAGGGCGGCCTCCTCGGCGCCGAGCGCGTCCAGGGAGGCGCGGACCGCGGCGGGTCCGTCGAGCCAGGGGTCGCCGAGATCGGCGAGCTCGAGCGCGGCGACGCGGTGGCGCCGCGCCAGCATCGGCAGCAGCAGCCCGGTGTCGCTCCGCGCGCCCCGGCCGACGCCGGTCAGCAGCAGGACCGCGCGCGGGCTCTCGGCGCCCGCGGTCAGCAGCCGCACGACGGCGCTGTCCGACTCGATCCGCTCCTCCCGGACCAGATCGGCCTGACGCCGCAGGTACTCGGAGCGGGTCATGACGCCCGGCGGGTCCCGCGGACCGGGAGGCGCATCCGCTGCGGACCCGCCGCTGCGACGGGCTCCGCCCGCAGCGCCCTCTCCGGCGCGACCACGCCGTACGTCGTGGTGCGCTGGCGCCAGCCGCGGCCGATCTCGCCGCTCAGCCGGGCGACGGTCGCGATGTCGAGCGAGCGGTAGGCCTCCGCTCCGGCCTCGGGCCGCAGGGCGCCGTCGAGCAGCAGACCGCCGAGGTCGTCCGCCCCGCCGCGGAGGAGGACCTGCGCCGCGTGCAGTCCGAGCTTGGTCCAGGCGGTCTGCACGTGGGCGATCCGGCCGTGGAGGACGAGCCGTGCGACGGCGTGCACGGCGCGGGTCTCGCGGAGGGTCGGCCCGCCCCGGCTCGCGCGCACCACGGCCGGAGGCGCCTCCGCCGTGACGAAGGGCATCGCGATGAACTCGGTGAAGCCGCCGGTCTCGTCCTGGATCGCCGCGAGCGTGCGCAGGTGCGCGAGCTGCTGCTCGGGGGTCTCGACGTGTCCGTAGACCATGGTCGAGGTGGAGCGGAGGCCGCTGCGGTGCGCGGCCGTGATCGCCTCGCGCCACTCGGCCACGGTCGGGTCCGTCCCCTCGCTCAGGACGGCGCGGACGTCGTCGTCGAGGATGCGGGCTGCGGTCCCCGGGACGGAGTCCACGCCGGCCTCGCGCAGAGCGTCGAGCATCGCGGGCAGGGTTCGGCCCGTGCGCCGGGCGACCTCGAGGATCTCGCCGGGCCGGTAGGCGTGCAGGTGCAGCGAGGGCTGCCGCTCCTTCAGCGTGCGGACGATCAGCAGCAGATCGTCGCCCGGGTGCTCCGGTCCGATCGCGCCCTGGAGGCAGAGCTCGGTGGCGCCGAGCGCGACCGCCTCGTCGGCGAGCTCCTCCAGCCGCTCGACGGTCAGCCCGCCGTCTCCCCAGAGGGAGGTGTCGATGTTGCGGTTGACGACGACCGAGACCTCGTCGCCGGCGGCGTCGTGCCGCAGGTCGTCCGCCAGAGCGGAGAGGGCGTCGAGGTCGTCGCCGTCGGCTGCGAGCAGGGCGAGGTAGTCGGCGTCCTCGAGACCGGCGGGGTCCGTCTCCGCCCGGGCGAGCACGGCGCCGAGGGCGGGCGCGACCGGTCGGGGCAGGGCGTCGAGCGAGTCGCGGTAGGGCTGGGGGAGGACCGCTGCCGCCTCGTCGGCGAGCCAGGTCCCGCGGTCGGCGAGCGCCTCGACGTAGGGAGCGACCCGCGGATCGATCCAGGTGGCCGAGTCGCGGAGGTACTGCGGGTGGGCGGTCAGCCGCTCGTGCAGCCGGTAGCCGGCCGCCGCGGTGAGCCGCGCGAGGTCGTCGATGTTCGGCCAGGGGCGCTCCGGATTCACGTGATCCGCCGTGAGCGGGCTGACACCGCCCCAGTCGTCGACCCCGGCGCGCAGCAGCAGCCCGAGCTCCTGCTCGTCGGTGAGGTTCGGTGGCGCCTGGATCGTCGCCTCGGCGCCCAGCACGAGGCGCGCGACCGCGACGTTGGCCACGTACTCCTGCAGCTCGAGGTCGACCTCGTTCTGCATGGCCGTCCGCGGCTTCGCGCGGAAGTTCTGGACGATGCACTCCTGCACATGGCCCCACCGCTCGTGGGACTCGCGGATCGCGAAGAGGGCGTCCGCCCGCTCCGCCGCGTTCTCGCCGATGCCCAGCAGCACGCCGGTGGTGAAGGGGATGCGGCTGCGTCCCGCGTCCTCGAGCACGCGCAGGCGCAGCGCCGGGTCCTTGTCCGGGGAGCCGTAGTGCACGCCGCCCTTCTCGGACCAGAGGCGCTCGGCGGTCGTCTCGAGCATCATGCCCATCGAGGGCGCGACCGGGCGGAGCCGCTGCAGCTCGGCCCACGACATCACGCCGGGGTTCAGGTGCGTGACCATGCCCGTCTCGCTCATGACCAGGACGGCCATCGCGCGCACGTACTCGAGCGTCGAGGCGTAGCCGTGCTCGGCGAGCCAGGCGCGGGCGACCGGCCACCGGTCCTCCGGGCGGTCGCCGAGCGTGAACAGGGCCTCCTTGCAGCCCAGCGCGGCACCGGCGCGGGCGACCTCGAGGATCTCCTCCGGCTCCATGAAGGTCGACTCGCGCTTGGCCGCGAGCCCGCCCGGTGTCTCCACGAAGACGCAGTAGTGGCACCGGTCGCGGCAGAGCTTGGTCAGCGGGACGAAGACCTTCCGCGAGTAGGTGACGACTCCGGGCCGTCCGCGGCGGGCGAGTCCGTCGTCGCGCAGGCGGCCGGCGGCCTCCAGCAGCAGGTCGAGGTCGTCGCCGCGCGCGCCGAGGAGCTCCTCGGCGGTCTCGCGCGTCAGCGCCTCGCCGCGGTCGAGCCGGGCGAGCAGGGTGGCCGTGGTCATGCGGGAGCGGCCCTTCCGAAGGGGGTCGTGGCGGAGGCGGAGGTCAGAGCGCGCGCAGCCGCGGGGCTAGGTCGCGCTCGAAGGCGTCGAAGAAGCGCTGCTGGTCGTCGCCCGGGGCGTGGAAGACCAGGTGGGTGAAACCCGCGTCGACGTAGGGCTTGATCTGCGCGACCGTCTCCTCGGGGTCGGAGCCGACGATCCAGCGCTTCGCGACCTGCTCGATCGGCAGCTCGTCGGCGGCGCGCTCCATGTCGACCGGATCGGTCAGCGAGTGCTTCTGCTCCGGCGACAGCGAGAGCGGCGCCCAGAAGCGCGTGTTCTCGAGCGCGAGCGCCGGATCGGGATCGTAGGAGAGCTTGATCTCGATCATGCGGTCGATGGTCGAGGAGTCGCGATCGGCCGCCGCGGCGCCCTCCTCGACGGCGGGGAGCAGCTTCTCGGTGTAGAGCTCCATGCCCTTGCCCGACGTGCAGATGAAGCCGTCGCCCGCCCGGCCGGCGTACTTGGCGACGACGGGGCCGCCCGCCGCGATGTAGACCGGCACGCCGCCCTCGGGCTTGTCGTAGATCGACGCCTCGTGCGTGGAGTAGTACTCGCCGTCGAAGGTGACGCGGTCGCCCGCCCAGAGCGCGCGCATCAGCCGCATGGCCTCGCGCAGGCGGGCGAAGCGCTCCTTGAAGTCGGGCCAGGTCTGCTCGCCCGCGCCCTGATAGCCGGTGGCGACCTCGTTCAGCGCCTCGCCGGTGCCGACGCCGAGCATGATCCGCTCGGGGTAGAGCACGCCGAGCGTGCCGAACGCCTGGGCGATGACGGCGGGGTTGTAGCGGTAGTGCGGGGTCATCACGGAGGTGCCGAGGGTGATGGTGGAGGTGCGCTCACCGGCCGCGGCGAGCCAGGCGAGGGAGAACGGCGCGTGCCCGCCCGTGTGCCGCCACGGCTGGAAGTGGTCCGAGACGACCGCGGTCTCGAAGCCGTGCCGCTCGGCGCCGACCGCGAGCTCGACGAGCTCCCGGGCGCCGAACTGCTC
The DNA here is from genome assembly GCF_002930875.1 of Rathayibacter sp. AY1A5. Taxonomy (NCBI): domain Bacteria; kingdom Bacillati; phylum Actinomycetota; class Actinomycetes; order Micrococcales; family Microbacteriaceae; genus Rathayibacter; species Rathayibacter sp. AY1A5. The sequence continues at coordinate 47,275 of NZ_PSTM01000001.1, forward strand.
CGCCGATGCCTTGTACCCGAGCGTGATCGTCATCTGCAGCCTTCGTGAGAGGTGGGACGGCCCCCGGAGCGGGAGCGGCCCCTCCATTCTGCGCCCGCCGCGGCGTCCGGCGGGACGGGTGGACGCACCCGGGGGAGGCGTACCCCGATCCCGTGCTGGGGAGGAGCGTCAGGCCGGCGGAGCGGCGATGTTCACCATCCAGCCGACGCCGTAGCGGTCGACCAGCATCCCGAAGCGGTCGCCCCAGGGCGAGGCGACCAGCGGCTCGACGACCGTGCCGCCCTCGGCCAGGCCGTCCCAGTAGCCGCTCAGCTCGGCGTCGTCGTCGCCGAAGAGCGCGATCGTGATGCGGGCGCCGCTCTCGGCCGGGCTCGAGGAGGGGGAGTCGGAGCCCATCAGGATCATCCCGCTCGGCGTGACGAGCTGGGCGTGCATGATCCGGTCCTGGTCGGCCGGATCCGCGCTCATCCCGAAGTCGCCGAAGCGGCTGGAGCTGAGCTCGCCGCCGAGGACGTCCCGGTAGAACTCCATCGCCTCCTGCGCGGAGCCGTCGAAGCCGATGTAGGGGCTCAGTGAAGTGGGCACGGCACGCCTTTCCGTCGAGGTGCGCCCAGTATCTCCGCGTCCCGACGCGAGCACCAGGGGCGTCCTGCAGAAGGCCCGCCCCCGGCCCTCAGAGCTCGTCGCGGGTGGGCGGGTTCGCGCCGGAGCGGGAGGTCGTGATGCCGGCGACGTGCGCGGCGTGACGGCCGATCGCGTGAAGGGCGGGGCCGTCGAGGAGCATCCCGTTCGCGGCGCCGAGGCCCTGGCGGAACGCCTCGTCGAGGATCGCGCCCATCGCGGAGTCGCCGGCGCCGATCGTGTCCGCCACCACGATCCGGGCGGCGGGCACGGTCACCCGCGTGACGGCCGAGGCCAGCAGAAGTCCCTCCGCGCCGCGTGTGACGACCGCGAGCTGCGACCCGAGGGAGAGCAGCCGGCTGAGGACCTCGTCGAGCTGCATCGTCGGGTAGAGCCACTCCGCGTCCTCGTCGCTGAGCTTCACGACCTCGCACGCGGCGGCGATCCGCTCGAAGCGCGCGAGCGCCTCGGCGTGCGCGCCGACCAGAGCCGGGCGGATGTTCGCGTCGACGCTCGCCGTCACTCCGGCGGGCAGAGCCTCGAGGAGCTCGAGCACGGCGGATCCGCCCGGCTCGAGGAAGATCGCGATGGAGCCGGTGTGGACGTGGGAGGCGCCCTCCGGGTCCGCCGCCGGCGGGTTCCAGGAGAGGTCGAAGACGTAGCGGGCCGACCCGTCCGCGGCGAGGACCGCCCGAGCGGTGCTGGTGCGCTCCGAGTCGCCGTGCCGGACCTCCACTCCGGAGGCCTCGAGGTGGGCGCTGATGCGGCGGCCGCGCTCGTCGTCGGCGATGTCGGTGACGAGGGTCGCGGGTCGCCCGAGTCGGGCGAGCGTGAGGGCGACGTTGGCCGGGGAGCCGCCGACGTGCTCCGTGGCGCTGCCGTCGCGCTCGACGATGTCGATCAGCGCCTCGCCGATGACCAGGGTGCGGGAAGCCGGGCTGACGCGCTCGTCGGTGGAGGACATGCCGACATCATGCCGGGTGACGGGGTCGCCCCGCGACGCGCGGGGCCGACCGGCGCGAGCGGCTCGCGTCCCGCCCGCGGTCTCAGACCCGGTCGCGCAGGTCCGCCAGCACCGCGTCCACGGTCGTGATCTCGATCAGCGGCGCGTACAGGGACATGGCGTCGAGCGCGCGCTGGTGGTCGGCCTCGGAGGCGCCGGCGCAGGCGTCCGCGGCGACCCTGACGCGTACTCCGGCGTCCGCGGCCGCCAGCGCCGTCGAGAGCACGCAGCAGTCGGTCGAGACGCCGGTGAGCACGACCTCGCGGGAGTCGTCGAGCTCGGCCTCGAGCTCGGGCCCCCACTTGCCGAAGGTCGTGGCGGTGATCGTGCGGTGGCCCTCGAACCCGGCCACGAGCTCGTAGAGCCGGTCGCTCTCGGGGACGAGCGCGAACGGCCACTCGCGGTAGTAGGGGATCCACGCGCCGGCGGGCCGCTCCGGGGCGACGAAGCGGGTGGTCACGACCCGCTCGCCGAACGCCGGGAGGAGCCGACGGGTCCCCTCGGCCGCGCGCTCGAATCCGCCGGATCCCCACGGCGACTCGGCGTCGGCGAAGACGTGCTGCAGGTCGATCGCGACGAGCAGGCTCACGCCGAGGCCTCCTGGCGGCGGACGGCCCCGCGCGAGAGGGCGAGCGTTCCCGCGAAGCCGATCACGAGCGCCACGAGGACGCCGAGGTTGGCGCCGGCCCAGTCGCCGTCGCGGCCGCCGAGCGGGCCGAGGAGGTAGCCCTCCCACTCGAACCCGGGGGAGTAGTTGACCACCAGGCCCCAGCCGACGACCGCGCCGATCAGCACGAGGGCCACGGGGACCGCCGAGACGCTGCCGTAGCGGCCGCGGGAGTCGTACAGAGCCTCCTGGTCGTAGTCGCGCCGACGGAGGAGGAGGTCCGCGAGGAAGACGCCGAGCCAGGCCGCGATCGGCACGCCGAGGGTGATCAGGAAGCCCTGGAACGGGCCGAGGAAGTCGCCCGCGACGAACACGACGTAGACCGCTCCGAGGACCATCAGCACGCCGTCGATCCCGGCGGCCACCGGCCGCGAGACCTTGAGCCCCGTGCTGAGCAGCGCCAGGCCCGAGGAGTAGATGTCCATCACGGCCCCGCCTATCAGGCCGAGCAGCGCGACGACGATGAAGGGGAGCAGGAACCAGGTCGGCAGGATCCCGGCGAGCGCTCCGATCGGGTCCGCGGCGATCGCGTCCGAGAGCTCCTGCGAGGAGCCAGCCAGCAGCAGGCCGACGACCACCAGCACGACGGGCGCGACCGCTCCGCCGATCGTCGTCCACGCGATCACTCCGCTCGTGCGGGCACCGCGGGGGAGGTAGCGGGAGTAGTCGGCCGCGGCGTTCACCCAGCCCAGCCCGAAGCCGGTCATCATGAACACGAGCCCGCCGATGACCGCGGCGGCCGAGCCCGCGGGCAGGGCGCCGACGGCGGCGAGGTCGATCCGGTCGAGGACGAGCACGACGTAGACCACGGTCAGCACGGCGGTCGCGACGGTGATCGCGAGCTGGAGCCGCATGATCAGGCGGAAGCCCGCGATCCCGGCGATCACGATGAGCGCGGCGACCACGATCAGCGCGACCACCTTGGTGAGCACGCCCCCGTCCCAGCCGAACTCCTCGAACACCGTCGCCGTCGCGAGCACCGCGAGGGAGGCCAGCACCGTCTCCCAGCCCACCGTGAGCAGCCAGGAGATCACCGAGACGAGGCGGTTGCCGTCGACCCCGAAGGCCGCCCGGCTGAGCACCATCGTCGGGGCGGAGCCGCGCTTGCCGGCGACGGCGACCAGACCGCAGAAGAGGAACGAGACGACGATCCCGATCACGCTGACGAGCGTCGCCTGCCCGAAGGAGAGGCCGAAGCCGAGGAGGAAGGAGCCGTAGCTCAGCCCGAGCACGGACACGTTCGCGGCGAACCACGGCCAGAAGAGGTCGCGAGTGCGGCCGTGCCGCTCCGACTCCTGGATCGTGTCGAGGCCGTTGAGCTCGATGCCGCTTGCGGGGCGGGTGCTCGGACGATCGGGGGAGGTCATCGCGTCCTCGTTCTCACGGGTGCCGGCCCTGCGCCGGAGCTGTGACGAACCTACAGCGCCCCGCGCTCGAACAGCAGCCGGAGCGATTCGAGGTCGTCCGCGACCCGCGCGCAGTCCTCGTCCCAGTCGTCGAGGCTCATCCCGGGGCGCCGCCGCACGGTGAAGGCCACTTCGGCGCCGTCCCCGTTCACGAGCACCCGGAGCGGATTGTCCACCACCGTCCCGTCGGGGAGCGTGACCTCGTGGTCCGCGACGCCGAACGGGTTCTGCGGGGCGAAGCGCACCTCGACCCGGCCCATCGGCGAGTCGGCGAACCAGCGTCCGTCGACCTGCTCGAGCGCGGAGGAGGCGAGGCCCGCGGCCCACCGCGGGAGGTTCGCCGGGTCGGAGACGAAGGCGTACACCTCCGCGGCCGGAGCCTCGATCACGACGCCCACGGGGCGCGATTCGTACAGGGTCATCCGCTCGTCCTTCCTCTGCAGCCGGTCAGTGCTCGTCGCCGAAGCTGGCGACCAGCAGCGCGGCCAGCGCCGTCCGCTCCAGCATGCCCTCGATGCCGATCGCCTCGCTGCGCGCGTGCGCCCCCTCGCCCGGGGCGCCGAGCCCGTCGAGGACCGGCAGGCCCAGCGCGGCGACGAGGTTGCCGTCGCTCGCCCCGCCGACCGCGATCTCGCGGAGGGGGACGTCGATCCGCTTCGCGACCCGCTCGGCCCTGCGGTAGAGCGCGGCGACGGAGGCGGTCCGCTCGAAGACGGGCCGCTCCCAGGAGCCGCGCACCTCCAGCCGGATGCGCGGGTCGGCGGCGGCGAGCGCGTCGAGCTCGGCCTCGACGCGGGCGGCCTCGGCGGATCCGCGGATCCGCGCCTCCAGCTCCAGGCGCACGCGGGCCGTCGTCACGTTGACCCGCGAGCCGCCGGAGACCACTCCGATGTTGACCGAGGTGCCCTCCTCCTCCCGCGCGATCGCCAGCACCCGCGGGATCAGCGAGCCGAGCTCGTGGATCGCGCTCGCCCCCTTCTCCGGTTCGACCCCGGCGTGCGCCTCGACGCCGACCACGTCGATCACGAAGCGCCCGATGCCCTTGCGCGCCGTCTTGACCGCGTCGCCGATCGCGCCCTCGAACACCAGGACCGCGTCGGCGCCCGCGCACTGCCGCTCCAGGAACGGGCGGGAGGCGGCGCTGCCGATCTCCTCGTCCCCGCTCATCACCAGGCGGACGGCCGGATGCGGGACGCCGGCGTGGCGGAGCGCGGCCACCAGCCACACCATCTGCACCAGCCCGGCCTTCATGTCGTAGCTGCCCGGGCCGCTCAGGCGGTCGCCGTCGACGGCGAAGGGCCAGGAGCGGGTCGTGCCCAGGGGCCACACCGTGTCGTAGTGGCCGAGCAGCGCCACGAACGGACGCGTGCCCCGGTGCGGTCTCGCGCCGCCGCTCGCCGGGACGGTCCAGCTGGTCGCGGTCGGCGCGTCCTGCGCACGCCGGTGCTGCACGTCGGCGTCGTGCCCGAGCCGCTCTCCCACCCAGTGCACCAGGAAGGCGTGCAGCTCGCCGAGCGCCTCGAGGGAGTCGCTGGGGCTCTCGATCATCACGAGGTGCCGGACGTCGTCGAGCATCCGCGAGCGGTTGTCGCGGAGGAAGGAGCGCACGCGGGCGGCGTCGTCGGCATCGGGGAAGGTCATCGACTCCGGAGTACCAGAGTGCGGCCGCTCGCGCGAACCGGCTGAACCGTTCGGGCCCCCGTTACGTTGGTGCAGGAAGAGGTGGAGATGTCCGAGGATCAGGCCCAGATGCTGCGTGCGCTGCACGACGAGCACGCCAGCGCGCTCTGGCGGTTCGTGCTGCGCCTGACCGGCGACCGCCAGATGGCGGAGGACGTCGTGCAGGAGGCGCTGCTGCGCGCCTGGAAGCACCCCGAGATCCTCGCCCAGGGCGAGGCCGCCGTCCGCTCCTGGCTCTACACCGTGGCCCGGAACCTCGTCATCGACGACCGCCGCAGCGCCCGCTACGCCCGGGAGCTGGGCACGGACGAGGTCCCCGAGCGCCCGACCGCCGACCGCACCGACCAGGTGCTCGACGCCTGGCTGCTCTCGGACGCGCTCAGCGGACTGAGCCACGACCACCGCGCCGTCATCGTGCACGCCTACTACGGCGGCCGCACGGTCACCGAGATCGCCGCGCTGCTGGGGATCGCCCCGGGCACCGTCAAGTCGCGGATGCACTACGGGATGCGGGCCCTCAAGCTCGCACTGCAGGAGCGGGGGGTGACGGAGCTGTGAACCGCGACCCCTCCTCCGACGACCGGCACGACGACCCCTTCCGCGACTGGGACGCCGCGTACCTCCTCGGATCCCTGACCGCCGCCGACCGCCGCGAGTACGAGCTGCACCTGCGCGCCTGCCCCGGCTGCCGCGAGTCCCTCGCCGAGTTCGTCCCGCTGCCGGGCCTGCTGGCCCACCTGCCCCAGGACGAGGCGATGCGCCTGGTCGAGGAGCCGGAGGCGGCCGGCGATCCGGCTCCGGCGGCACTGCTGACCCGCCTCGCCGCGGCCACCGACTCCGTCCGCCGCCGGACGCGGCTGCGCATCGCGGGCCTGGTGCTCGCCGCCGCGGGCGTCTCGGCCGCCGCCGCCGTCGCCCTGCCGCTCGCGATCGGCCCGTCCCTCGCCCCCGTCGAGACCGTCGGCTCGACCGTCTCGCTCGCCGCGGCTCCGGGCGTCCCCGTCGAGGCCTCCGTGCGGTTCGTGCCGCAGCAGTGGGGCACGCGGATCGACATGGACTGCAGCTGGGCCGACACGGCCGAGCAGTACGCGGGCTCGGCCGGCTACGTCCTCTACGTCACGGACACCTCGGGCGGCACCGAGGCCGTCGGATCGTGGACGAGCGCGCCGGGGACGACGATGGAGCCCAGCCTCGCCACCGGGCTCCCGCTGTCCGAGATCGCCTCGGTCGAGGTGCGGCTGCAGGGATCGGACACCGTCGTGCTCACCGGCCGCCCCTGAGCGGGTCGCCGGATTCCCAGGTGCGCGCGCGGCGGACTGAGTAGCTTCTCAGTCATGACGATCGCGACCCTCGCCCTCGCCCCCGCCTCCGTGGCGACCGCCTCCTCCTCCGACAGCATCGACGAGCTCTCCGGACTCGTCGGCGTCGCCGCGCGGGTGATCGCCGCGCTCGGAGAGGCGGGCGTCGGCCTGCTGACGCTGATCGAGACGGTGTTCCCGCCGATCCCGAGCGAGCTCGTGCTGCCGCTGGCCGGCTTCCTCGCCCAGCAGGGCCGGATGAACCTGGTGCTGGTCGTGATCACGGCGACCCTCGGCGCCTACCTCGGCGGCCTGATCCTCTACGCGCTCGGCCACCGCATCGGCACGGAGCGCTCGATCCGCCTGCTCTCCAAGCTCCCGCTGGTCGACCGCGAGGACTTCGAGAAGGCGGTCGGCTGGTTCCGCCGGCACGGCACCTGGGCGGTCCTCTTCGGTCGCCTCATCCCGGGCGTGCGCAGCCTCATCTCGCTCCCCGCGGGGGCCGAGCGGATGAACCTGCTGCTGTTCTCGGGACTGACGATCCTCGGCTCCGGCGTCTGGAACGGCCTGCTGATCGGCCTCGGCGCGGCCCTCGGCACGCAGTACGAGCTCGTCGACCAGTACGCGGGCGTGCTCGACGCGATCATCTACAGCGCGTTCGGCGTGCTGCTGCTCGCGCTCGTGGTGCGCCGCGTGCGGCGGCACCGTGCCGCGGCGCGCACCGGATCGCGCCACTGACCTGCGTCCTCGGGCGGGCGGGCGCAAGGCCCCGCGCCACCCCGCCCCGGTGCCCTAACGTTCGAGGGGTCCGCACTCCCCGACGCGAAGGAACGCCATGTCCGAGACCGCCGCGCCCACGATGTCCCGCACCTCCGTCGAGCGCTGGTGGATCATCGCCGTCTCGCTGATCGCGATCGTGCTCGGCGTCATCGCCGTCCTGATCCCCGGTCCGACGCTGCTGACCGTCGCCATCGTCTTCGGCATCCACCTGATCGCCGCGGGCGTCTTCCGCCTGCTGCTGGCCTTCACCGCCTCGCGGCTCGATGCCCGGGTGCGCTGGCTCGCGGGCCTGCTCGGCGCCCTGATCCTGGTCGCGGGCATCCTGTGCCTGTCGAACCCGTTCGAGTCGCTGAGTGTCCTGGGCCTCGTGATCGGCGCGGGCTGGATCCTCGACGGCGTCTCGAGCATCACCAGCGGCCGCACCGTCGCCGGCCCCGCGTGGCTGCCGATCGCGGCAGGGATCGCCTCGGTCATCGCGGGCGTCCTGACGATCATCATGCCCGTGCTGGCGCTGGCCTCCTTCGTGACGGTCGCGGCCATCCTGCTGATCGTCGTGGGCGTCTCGGGCCTGCTCCTGCTCCCGGGCCGCACGAAGCGCCCCGAAAGCGCCGAGGCGTAGAACGCGCGGATGGCCGATCCCGATCTCGTCCCCGAGCTGCTCGTCGCCGACCTCGACCGGAGCCTCGGGTTCTGGTGCGGTCCCTGCGGGTTCCGGATCCACTACGCCCGGCCCGAGGAGGGCTTCGCGTACCTGGTCCTCGGCTCCGCGCACGTGATGCTCGAAGAGGCGGGGCGGGGCCGCAACTGGATCGCTGCACCGCTGGAGCGCCCGCTCGGCCGGGGGATGAACCTGCAGCTGCACGTCGACGACGCCGACCGGACGGCGGCGGCGCTCGCCGAGGCCGGGACGCCGCTGTTCTCGCCGCTCGAGACCCGCTGGTACCGGGTCGGAGCGGAGGAGGCGGGCGTCCGTCAGCTGGTGGTGGCCGATCCGGACGGGTACCTTCTGCGGTTCCAGTCGTCGCTCGGACGCCGACCGGCTCGAGCGGACGTCCCCGTCGCTCCCTGACCGGCCGACCGCGCCACCATCCGCTCGGCTCAGGACGTCATGCCAGCGAGTGACGACCGTGACACTGCGCGGCTGGTTGCCTCGGAGACATGACGCAGCACCCCGCCACCGCGACCCTCCCGCAGGTCCCGCCCGCCGCCCTCTCCGAGCCCGCGATCGAGCAGGCCGCCTCTGCCAAGCACGAGCCCCTCGTCCGTCCGGCGGACCTGGTGTCGGCGCTCACGGGCGTCGCGCTCAGCTTCTTCTCCCTCTTCGTCTACGCCATCGCGCACTGGCAGTACTTCGGCACGGACGTCGACGAGGTGAGCGTCCTCGGCTGGCTCGCGCCGCTGATCGCCGGCGTCGCCTGCCTGCTGTCGGCCGTCGTGTCCGTCGGGGTCCGCGCCTCCGGGCGCCGCGCCGAGCGGACCGCGGCATGATCCCCGTCCTCGCCGGGCCCGGCCTCGAGGCCGCGGAGCAGCTCCTCGTCCGCGCCGGATGCCTCCGCCCCGAGCACCCGTGGGCGGCTGGTGCCGCCACGGAGGCCGCTCCGCGGATCGACTTCGCCGTCCTCGTCGAGCAGGCGTGCCTCCTCGACCTCTCGGAGGAGGCGGTCGCGCGCATCGCCGTGTCGCTCGCCACCGGCCGCCCCGTCGATCTGCGGAGCGCCTTCGGGCATCTCACGCGCGACCACGCCCGGCTCGTCATGACCGCGGTCGCCGCGGCCGCCGGGCACGACCGCGTGAGCAGCCGGATCCGCGTGGTCGGCGACGAGCGCCGGGTCGAGACGGCGCCGCCCCTGGCCGTCTGGCACTCCTGACCCCCGCCCGCCCCGATCGGGCGGGCGCGCTCGCCGATCCGACCCGGCGCTCCGCGTGCCTCCGATGCTCCAGGCAGGTGAGCCGTTCGGAGGTGCCGTGCCGCCGACCCGCGTCGCTACGGCCTTTCGGAGGTGCCCGGTTTAGGGTGTCCGTGTGCAACGAGTCGACGATTTCCCAGGAGCCGGACCGGTGGCGACCTCACCCGAATCCGGTGACCAGGGGGAGGCGTCCGCGCATCGGCTCTCCCCGACGGCGACCTCTCCCGTGCAGGTGACGAGCGGCGAGGCCGGCTACCAGGGCGGCAACGTGGCCGATCCGGTGTGGCAGTCGTGGCGCGACGAGCTCGCCAAGGTCGGCGGTCCGTCGCCCCTGCTCCACTTCGTGGACTCGCCCCGGACGCGCATCGAGCTCTCGACCACGCACCCCGGCGGGCTGCCCCCGTTCATCTCGGGCAAGACGACGCTCCTCTCCTCGCTCATCCGCGACGAGCTCGCCCTGCGCACCGCGAAGAACGCCGCGGGTGCGATCACCGACAAGGGGATCGAGCTGCGCTCGGTCCGCGGCATCGAGGGCGTCCACCTCGCCATCGGCCTCGCCCAGTGGCGCGCCGGCGACACGGAGTTCACCGCACCCGTGCTCCTGCGCCCGCTCGCCATCCGCCGCTACGGCCGCGACTTCGAGCTCAAGCTCAAGGGCCAGCCCTACTTCAATCCGCAGCTCGCGCGCGCCCTCAAGCAGCAGTTCGGCATCACGATCGACCCCGAGCAGTTCGTCGAGCTGGCCGTGCAGAACGGCGTCTTCAAGCCGCAGCCGGTCATCGACCAGTTGCGCGGCCTGACCTCGCACCTGCCGTGGTTCGCCGTGCACCCGCGCCTCGTGGTCTCGAGCTTCGCCGACGTGGCGGGCGACATGCTCCGCGACGCCCGGATGCTCGAGCACCCGGTCCTCGACGCCGTCGCCGGGAACCCGGCCGCCAAGCGGGCGCTGCAGCAGTCGCAGAAGGTGGCGTCGATCATCCCGCAGGACGAGCGTCCTCCGGCGACCGACAACCTCCTCCTCGACGCGGACGCCGAGCAGGAGCAGGTGATCGCGAACATCGCGGCCGGCAACTCGCTCGTCGTGAAGACCCTTCCCGGCACGGGCGGCACCCAGACCATCGTCAACGCGATCGGCGCCCTGGCCGCCCAGCACAAGCGCGTGCTGGTCGTCAGCGCCCGCCGGTCGAGCCTCGACAGCATCCACCAGCGCCTGCTCTCGGCGGGCCTGGGCGGCATCGCGGTCGGACCCCGCACGCTCCGCCGCGACCTCATCCAGTCGATCGGCCGCAACGAGAAGGCCGCGCGCCCCTCCGTCAGCGAGATCGACGACGCCCTGCTCCGGCTGCGGAAGGTGCTGCTCGACTACCGCGGCGCGCTCTCCCGGCGCGACGAGAGCTTCGGCGTCTCGGCGCTGCAGGCCCTCGAGGAGCTCGCCCGCCTCTCGCAGCTGCGGACGCCCCCGTCGACCGCCGCCCGCCTCGACCGCCGCTCCGTCACCGCTCTCGCGCACAGCCGCCCCGAGGCGACCCGGATGCTGATCGAGTCGGCGCGCCTGGGCGAGTTCCGCTACGGCCCGGGCGACTCGCCCTGGTACGGGGCCCAGTTCGACTCCACCGCCGACGCCGAGATCGCCCACGAGCTGGCCAAGCGACTGCACCTGCGCGACCTGCCGCGCCTGCTCGACCGCGCCCAGGACGTCATCGGCCAGACGCGGATGCGCCCGTTCGAGTCGGTCGCAGAGCTCGGCATCTACCTGCGTCTGCTTCAGGACGTCCGCGAGACGCTGGACAAGTTCCAGCCGGCCGTCTTCGACCGCTCGATCCAGGACCTCATCGTCGCCACCTCGCCGCGCCGCGAGGCCGCCGAGATGTCGTCCACCAACCGTCGGCGCCTGAAGAAGCTCGCCCGCGAGTACCTGCGTCCCGGCGCGCACGTCACCGACCTGAACGCGGCGCTCCGCCGGGTGCAGCAGCAGCGGACGCTGTGGCAGCGCTACGCGGTCGCCGGCACGATCCCCGAGGTCCCGGTCGGCGTCGCCGACGTGCAGGTGGCCTACCAGCAGGTGACCGACCAGCTGAGCCGTCTCGACGAGCCGCTCGGCCGACGCGGGACGAACCTGCAGCTCGCCTCGCTCCCTCTCGCCGAGCTGGCCTCGATGGTGTCCGGCCTCGCCGAGGACAGCGAGGTGCTCGCCAACCTCCAGGAGCGGACGACCCTCCTCGCCACCCTGCGCGACTGGGGCCTGGACCCGCTGCTCACCGATCTCTCGCGCCGCCACGTGCCGGCCGAGCTGGTCGCGGGCGAGCTGGACCTGGCCTGGTGGCGCTCGGCGCTCGAGATCATGCTGACCGACGAGCGTGCGCTGCTCGGCGGCAACACGAGCGTGCTCGACCGGCTCGAGGCCGACTTCAAGCTCGTCGACGAGGCGCACGCCGCCTCGAGCGCCGAGCTGCTGGCCTGGAAGCTCTCCGAGACCTGGAAGATCGGGCTCGTCGACTGGCCGCAGGAGCGCGACGCGCTGCGCGCGCTGCTGCGCACCGAGGCGGCGACGACCCCTCAGGAGCTGCAGAAGGCCGCTCCTCACCTCTCGCGCGTGCTGGCTCCGGCCTGGCTCGCCTCGCCGTACGAGGTGCACCGCATCGGCACCGAGACGACCTTCGACGCGGTGTTCCTCGTCGACGCCGGGGCGACCACGCTGGCCGAGAACGTCGGAGCGATCCGCCGGGCGAAGCAGGTCGTCGCGTTCGGCGACCCGGTCACGCAGACCCCCACTCCCTTCGGCCTGCGCGTCGACGAGACGCCGGAGTTCGGCTCCACCGCCTCGCGGACCGACGTGGAGGCGCTGCACGCCCAGTCGGCGCTCGCCCGACTCGGCGAGCTGCTCAACACCGTCACGCTCACCCGCAGCTACCGCGCGGGCGGCGAGGACCTGGCCGAGCTGGTCAACCGCCGCTTCTACGGCGGCCGCATCGACTCGCTGCCCTGGGCCGGCTCGTTCCTCGGACACGACTCGCTCCGCTTCCACTACATCGCGAGCGGGCACGGCATGCCCGAGAACGACTCCGGAGCCGTCGAGTCCGTCGACGCCGAGGTCGCGAAGGTGGTCGAGCTGGTGCTCGAGCACGCGGTGATCCGTCCGCGCGAGTCGCTGATGGTCATCACCGCGAGTCCTCGCCACGCCGTGCGGGTGCAGCAGGCGGTGCTGACGGCCTTCGCCAAGCGCACCGATCTGAGCGACTTCATCCTCGGCGACCGACCCGAGCCCTTCGCCGTCGTGACGCTGGAGCAGTCGGTCGCGCAGAGCCGCGACCGCGTCATCTTCTCGATCGGCTACGGCCGGACGCCCCACGGCCGCCTGCTGTCGAACTTCGGCGCTCTCGCGGAGCCGGGCGGAGAGCGCCTGCTGGCGGTCGGGATGACCCGTGCCCGCCGCTCGATGGACATCGTCTCGTGCTTCCGCCCGGGCGACATCGACGAGTCGCGCATGCGCTACGGCATGGTCGCGCTCGCGCAGGTGCTGCAGGAGGCGGAGGACCGCGTCCAGCCGAGCGACCGCGACGACTACTCGGAGCCGATGCTGGTGGATCTCGCCGCGCGCCTCGAGCGCCGCGGACTCCGGGTCAACATCGGGCACAAGGGCAAGCTGGCCCTCGTCGCCGCGCACGGGACCCGTGCCGTGGTGGTCGAGACCGACCGCGACGTGAGCACGCAGAGCCTGCGCGTGTCGCTGCGCCTGCGTCCGGAGCTGCTGCGCCGGCTGGGCTGGCACTACCTGCGGGTGCACAACTTCGAGCTGTTCGCCGACCCCGAGGCCGTGGCCGCGCGGGTGGCCGGGCTGATCGGTGCGACCGCGGGGGAGGAGCAGACCGCTGCTCCCGCCGCCGGCGAGGCTCCTGCTGCTCCTGCCGCTCCTGCCGCCGCCGCCGCTGCTCCCGCCGCTCCTGCTGCCGCCGCCGCTCCGGCGTCGGGGGAGACGCAGCCCGACGAGCCGCTGCCGCACGACTGATCGTGGCGCCGGATCCCGACGCCCCCGCGGGTGCCGACCGCCCGTTGCGGCGCACCCGCGGCGGCCGGCGGGCGACGCTCCCCGCGAAGCCCGGCACCGATCCGTCGCCGCACGATGCTCCGGTCGCCGACCCCTCCGCGCCGCCCGCGCGCCCCGACACCGGCCCGAACGACGCGCGCCTGCGCCAGGACGTCCCCCCGCACTACTGACGTCAGCCGGACCGGTCGGTTATCCGCGAGTCGAGACATGTCCCGTCGGCGACCTCGGACCTCACCCCGGCACACCCCTGCTCGACGAGCGACCACGTCACGCCGACGCCTGCCGACCGCTCACGTCGGGCCCGTCGACGGTGGCCGACCGCTTCTGTCCGGCGCCCGCAGACGACCGCTTCCTTCCGGTGCTCGCTGACCGACTGCTTCGGCCCGGCGCCCGCTGGCGACCGCGTGCGCCCAGCGCCCGGTGACCGACTGCTTCCGTCCAATGCCTGCTGACCGATCGCTTCCCGCCCGGTGCCCGGCGGTATCCGAGGAGCGCGTGGAGACAGGGCCGAGCAGTCCCCGTCGGAGACGCCGAAGGTCCCGTTCGGCGACCTCCCGAAGGTGCAGGTGCCGTCCGAAACGCGTGCCGACGTTTCGGACGCACCGTTCGCACAACGCTCTGCGAAGCGTTCCCCGATCGGGAAGCCGACCGCGGTCCTCTTCCGCCTCCGGCGGAAGGAGACAGAGCAACTCAGTCGACGTGCTTGCCGGAGTTCGCGGTGGTTGCGGTGCCGTTGTTGGCGAGCAGGTCGCGGATGTCGGCGAGGAGCTCGAGCTCGGTGGGGGCCTTGTCCTCCGCGGCGGGGGCGTCGGCGGCCTTCTTGGCGAAGGCAGCGTTCTTGAGGTGGTTGATCGGCAGGACGAACGCGAAGTAGAGGACGAAGGCGACGATCACGAACTGGATCAGGGCCGAGACGACCGAGCCGTAGGCGATGACGGTCGGGTCCTCGCCGTTCTCTCCCGGTCGGATGGGCCAGACCAGGGCCTCGAGGGAGGAGGCGTCGAAGATCACGCCGATGAGCGGGTTGAAGATCCCCGTCACGATCGCGTTGACGATGGTCGTGAAGGCGGCGCCGATGACCACGGCGACAGCCAGGTCGATGACGTTGCCGCGGAGGATGAACTCTTTGAAGCCGTTGATCATGTTCGTTCCGTTTCTGCCGTGAGCGGTGGGTGGCGGGTCAGCTCCCGGAGGAGGAACCCGAGGAGGAGGACCCGGAGGAGCCCGAGGACGACGAGGAGGAGGACGATCCGGAGCCCGAGGACCCCGAGCCGGACGAGGAGCCGCCCGAGCCCGATGAACCCGAGGATCCGGAGGAGGAGCCGCCCGATCCCGAGGAGCCCGACGACGAGTCGGATGAGCCGGAGCCGGATGCGCCCGAGCCGGACGAGCCGGCACCCGAGGAGGAGGAGCCGCCCTCGCTCGACTTCCCGCCGGAGCGGGAGTCGGTGCGGTAGAAGCCCGAGCCGTTGAAGGTCACGCCGACCGCGCTGAACACCTTGCGCAGCGCCCCCTGGCAGCTCGGGCACTCGGTGAGCGTGTCGTCGGTGAACTTCTGCTGGATGTCGAAGGCGTTGCCGCACTGCGTGCAGCGGTAGGAGTAGGTGGGCACAGGGGGCTCCTCGGAGGCGGGTGGGGGAGAAGGAGGACGGGGTCAGTGGCGCAGGTCGACGATGCCGGAGGGAGTGACGACTCCGTCGACGGCCTGGTCGTGGACCTCGCTGGGCACCCGGTCGACGAGCTCGCTGTCGAAGACGACGGCGTAGACCGGCGGGCACTTCTCCATCGAGCCGAGGGTCTTGTCGAAGTAGCCGCGCCCCCAGCCCATCCGCATCCCCTGCCGGTCGACGGTGGCGGCCGGGACGACGATGAGGTCGACGTCGTTGATCGCGATGGGGCCGAGCAGCTGCCCGACGGGCTCGGGCATGCCGAACAGGCCCTGGGTCTCGGTGTGGCCGTCGCCGACCGCCCAGTCGAGCAGGCCGTCCTGGCGCGAGACGGGGAAGAGGACGCGGATGCCGTGGCTCTCGGCCCAGCCCAGGAACGGCCGGGTGCTCGGCTCGTCCGGAGCGGAGAGGTAGCACGCGAGGGAGCGGGCCCCCACGCGGGTGGCGAGCTCGATCAGGTGGGCGGTGATCTGCTCCGCGGCCTGGTCGCGAGCGGTCGAGGTCTGCGTGCGGCGGCGCTCGCGCAGCTCGGCGCGCAGCGCCCGCTTCTCGTGCGTGATGTCGGCTGGCATGCGCTCAGTCTAGAACCGGGCCCCGCGCCGGCCTCCGCGCGGACGACCCTGAGGGACGCTCGTCCCGGACCGCCCCGGAACGGGGTCCGGCGCCTTCCGTCGCCGGTCCTGGCGCGAAACTCCCGCGACGTCCCCCGCCGCTAGGATGGCGCCCCATGGGCACTCGAATCCGCAAAGCAGTCATCCCCGCCGCAGGTCTCGGCACCCGCTTCCTGCCGGCGACGAAGGCCATCCCCAAGGAGATGCTGCCGGTCGTCGACAAGCCGGCGATCCAGTACGTGGTCGAGGAGGCGGCGGACGCCGGCCTCCAGGACGTGCTCGTGATCATCGGGCGCAACAAGAACGCGCTCGCCAACCACTTCGACTCGGTGCCCGAGCTCGAGCAGAACCTGTCCCAGAAGAAGGACGACAAGAAGCTCGAGCACGTCAAGTACGCCAGCGACCTCGCCGACGTGCACTTCGTCCGTCAGGGCGAGCCGAAGGGCCTCGGCCACGCGGTCTCCCGTGCGCAGCGCCACGTCGGTGACGAGCCCTTCGCCGTGCTCCTCGGCGACGACCTGATCGACGCCCGCGACCCGCTGCTCTCCCGCATGATCGACGTCGCCGAGCAGCGCGACACCACGGTCGTCGCGCTGCTCGAGGTCGACCCCGACCAGATCCACCTCTACGGCTGCGCGGCGGTCGAGGCGACCGACGAGGACGACGTGGTGCGGATCACCGGGCTGGTCGAGAAGCCCTCCAAGGAGGACGCCCCCTCGAACCTCGCGATCATCGGCCGCTACGTGCTGAAGCCCGACGTGTTCGGCGTGCTCGAGCACACCGCTCCGGGCAAGGGCGGCGAGATCCAGCTGACCGACGCGCTGGAGCGCATGGCCCAGGACCCGGCCGAGTTCGGCGGCGTCTACGGCGTCGTGTTCCGCGGCCGCCGCTACGACACCGGCGACAAGCTCGACTACATCAAGGCGATCGTGCAGCTCGCCTCCGACCGCGACGACCTCGGCAAGGACCTCAAGCCCTGGCTGAAGGACTTCGTCGCCGGCCTCTGAGCCCCGGCGAGCGCGCCTCCGGAACGGACGGGACCCCCTGCTGCGGCACGGGATCCCGTCCGTTCCTCCGTTCCCCGAGAGCACGGAACGCCGCGGAGTCCAGTCCCCCTCCCGCAGTGCGGCGGAGCAGTAGGGTCGCATCATGCCGCTCCCGATCCCGACACTCACCGAGGGTCGTGTCACCGTCCGCCCCATCCGCGTGCGCGACGCCCGCCCTCTCGAGCGGGAGCTGATCGCGAACCGGTCGTGGCTGCGCCAGTGGGAGGCGTCCGACCCCCGGGGAGGCGCCGCGTTCGACGTGCGCGCCAGCATCCGCTCGCTGCAGCAGAACGCGCGGGCCGGCGGGGGAGTGCCGTTCCTCATCGACTGGGACGGCGAGCTCGCCGGGCAGCTCAACATCTCGAACATCGGGTACGGCTCGCTCTCCTCCGGGTCGATCGGCTACTGGGTGTCCGAGCGCTATGCCGGGCGGGGGATCACTCCGATCGCCGTGGCCCTCGCGGCCGACCACGCCTTCCTCGACCTGGGCCTGCACCGGATCGAGATCTGCATCCGCCCGGAGAACCGGCCGAGCCTGCGCGTGGTCGAGAAGCTCGGTTTCCGCTACGAGGGCCTGCGGCGGCGCTTCATCCACATCAACGGCGACTGGCGCGACCACTTCTGCTTCGCCCTCGTGGCGGAGGAGGTGCCCCGCGGCGTGCTCCGCCGCTACCTCGACGGGCAGGTCCCGTCGGAGGTCGGCGTGCCGACCGACGCGGACCTCCGCGCCTCGCGCCGCTCGGGTCTCTCCGGACCCTCCGACGGCGCCGGTGTCCCTCCGACGGGGCCCCGGCTGATCCGCGATCCGCACGGACACACCTACCCGTAATGACGGACGGGAGTGCCCGGTGCTCCTAGCGTTGTCCGCATGAGTAGCGACTGGCTGGGCGGGGGCGTCGTCTGGGCGCTCGCCGCCGTTCTGTGGGTCGCCTATTTGATCCCCACGTGGATGCGCAGGCGGTCGTACAACGCGACCGAGCGCAACGCGGTGAGGCTGCAGCAGACGCTGCGGATCCTCGCCGAGACCGCGGAAGTGCCCGAGCACGTGCGTGCGGAGGCGACGGCCCGCGAGGTGGCGCTGCAGCAGCGCCGGCTCCGGGTGACCGAGACACGACGACGAGCCGAAGAGAAGGCACAGGCGATGGAGCTGGCACAGGCGGAGAAGGCGGCGCGCGACGCGCTGCGACGGGCGACCGCGAGCGCACGGCGGAGCACGCGGTCAGGGCCCTCGGTCCTGCGCTGGCGCCAGGGCGCCGCGCTGGCCGTGCTGGTCGGGGCGGTCGCCGCGCTGGTCGGGCTCGTGATGCTGCCGTTCGGAGGCACGGGTGCGGTGCCGCTCGTCGGCCTGCTCCTCGCCGTCGCGGGGCTCGGCACGCTGATCCTGCTCGCGCCGGGTCGCCGCCGCGCCGCCGCTCCGGCCGCGACAGCGACGACGGCCGCCGCGACCGAGCGCCGGCGCGCCGAGGTCTTCGAGGCCGAGCTCGCCGAGGAGGCCGCGGACGACGCCTCCGAGGAGCTCGCCGAGGACCGTGCGAGCTGGACGCCGCAGCCGCTCCCCAAGCCGCTCTACCTGTCCCGGGGCACGGTCGCCGCCTCCGCGATGGCGTCGATCGACGCCGTGGAGCGCCTGCGCACCGCCGCGGCGGAGGCGGAGCTCGCCCAGCGCGCCGCCGCGACCGCTCCCGAAGTGGCGCCGTTGCGCGTCCCGCGTGCCGCCGCTCCCGCTCCCGAGGCCCCGCGTCCCTCCTCCCGCTTCGCCGCCATGGGCGTCGTGGACGGCGTCGACGCGATCGACCTCGACCAGGCGCTGCAGCGCCGCCGCGGGGCCTGACGCGAGTGCGAGGCGCCTGCTCGTCCGTGCTAGTGTGGACGAGTTGTTCGGTCCGGTGACGGCTCGGAAGGCACGGGTCCGTGGCGCAGTTGGTAGCGCGCTTCGTTCGCAATGAAGAGGTCAGGGGTTCGAATCCCCTCGGATCCACCACCACAGAAGGCCCGCTCGAGAGAGCGGGCCTTCTGCTTTGTGCCGGCGGCCGGATCGGGAACCTCGCCTGTTCGGCGGGTCGACCGCCTCGCGGCCTCGACGCGCTCGTCGGCGGAGGAGTGGTCCGTTCGATCGGCACTCGGTACTAGGCGTCTCCGCCGATCCTGGCTCGACCGCCGAGGACGGCGACTCCTGTCGAGACTCCGGCGACTGCGACCATCGCGACGATGCCCAGTGCCCGGAGCACGAACGCCTTGTGCTCCGAATCCTTGAGTGCTTCGTCGTCGATCGCTTCTTTGAACAGCCGAAGGACCGAGTAGCGGTCCGCCGCGCTCAGGGTGTCACGATCCAGTTCGCGGTTCAGGACGGCGCGGTACTCGGCGAAGGCCCTATGAACCTTCTTCTGACTCTTCCAGTTGGCTCGAACGGCTGAACTCGCCTGATCTCGCACTTCACTGAACGAGTCGAGGACGAGATTCTTGAAATCCGGGAACTGCTCGACGACCTTCAGGGCGAGCTCCTCGCTCATGTTCGGCAGCTCGGATGCGAACGCGATGAACTTCTCTTTCGACAGATTCCTCCAGGAGTCGATACCGATCCTCTGCTTGAGATCGTCCTCGTTCGAGTAGTCCATGCTGATCCTTCTTCCCTCCACGGCGACGGCCGATCATCGCCTCAGAGTATCGAGGAGGAGCCGTCGGTCCACGTGCTCTCCGGGCGGGAGAGCGCGCGGGCCGGTCGTGCAGGTCCTGACGATCGGGCGCCTGAAGCTGTGGGCCGCCCGCCTCCGCGCGTCCTCCTTGTCCCCCATCCGGGCCGCGCCGGACGGGAGCCGTTCTCCTCCGGTCCGTCGGGGGATCCGCGGCGACGTACGCTCGCCCCTCGTGCTCTCGCAGCACGCGAGGCACTCGAACGATGGACGACCAGGGGACGGGACGACATGGGGACCACAGCACACAGGGCACGGCGGAGAGCGGCAGGGGTCGGCGCGGGGGCGATCGCGCTCCTGGCGGGGCTCCTGGCGGCACCGCCGGCGCAGGCGTCCGGGACGCAGACGCTGCTCGCGCTCGGCGACTCGATCACGCGCGCGGCGACGACCTGCGGGGTGAACCGCGACTGCGTCGAGAACTCCTGGGCGACGGGATCGGCGCCCGCGGTCGACTCGATCGCGAGCCGGATGGCGGCGGCGGATCCGCGGACGGCGGTCCGCGCGGTGAACTACGCGAAGTCGGGTGCGGTCATCAGCGGAGTCGAGTCGCGGATCGACGCCGCGGTCGCGGCCGGGGAGGAGTCGGACGTGGTCACGCTGCTGATCGGCGGCAACGACCTCTGCTCGCTGAGCCTCTCGCCCGACTCCCGCGACGGCTACGCGATGACGCCCGCGGCCTCCTTCGCCGCGTCGGCGACCCGGATCCTGCGCTCGATCGGCGAGGAGTGGCCGGAGGCGACGGTGCTCGTCGGCTCGGTCCCGGACATCGAGTCGGAGTGGGAGGCCGTGAAGCCGACGCCGGGCGCCGCGATCTGGGCCTGGGGCGGGGTCTGCCGGACCCAGCGCGGAGTCGACGCCACGACCGGAGCCCCGCTGACCGGCTCGGCCTACACCGCCTCGCTCGCGGCGGCGGAGGACCGGGAGGCCGCCTTCAACGAGGCACTGGAATCGGCCTGCGCGTCCGCCGCGAACGACTGCGTCTGGGACGGCGGTGCCCTCACGGCGGCTCCGATCTCGCTCGACCAGCTCTCGACGGACGTCGACTACTTCCACCCGAACGTCGCCGGCCAGGCGATGATCGCGGAGGAGCTGTGGACGGCCTGGGGCCTCGGCGACGAACCGGCTCCGAACCCGACCCCGACTCCCACGTCGGCGCCCACCGCGGCTCCTGCTCCGGCACCCACGGGCTCGCCCGCGCCGTCGCGCGACACGACGGCTCCGAAGACCGTCATCACCGCGCCGACGAGCGGATCGACGGTGCGCGGCTCTGTCACCCTGGTCGCCACCGCCAAGGACGACGTCGGCACGACGAAGCTGAGCTTCTGGAGCGGAGCCACGCGGCTGGGCGACGCGACGAGGGCGTCGGACGGCACGTGGCGCCTGACTGTCTCGGCCTCCTCCTACCCGGCCGGGCGGTACGCGATCGTCGCGCACGCCTACGACGCCGCAGGGAACCTCGGGCGGAGCTCTTCGATCACCCTCAAGCGCTGAGCGGCTGAGGGGGCCGTCCGTCACCGGCCCCCTCAGCCCCGCGCGACGAGCAGCACGTCGGGACGATCCCAGTTCTCGACGGTCTGCAGCACCCAGAAGATCCCGAAGAGGGCCAGCGCGACGGCCTCGCCGAGCAGGAGCCACTGCTCGCCGAGAAGTTCCGCTCCCCGCCCCGTGAGAAGCAGGAGCACCAGCGCCGCATCGACCGCGGCGATCAGCACCGCGAGAACGGCGTAGCAGCGGGAGTAGAAGCGCGGCGTCCCCGGCCCGCTCGCTCCCTCCTCGCGCACCGCGACGGCGTGCAGACCCGCGGTGACGGCGATGAGGAGGAAGAAGACGCCGGCGGCGGCGTAGTGGCCGAGCCGCAGGAACGACGGGAGCGTGCTCCAGGCCGCCAGAGCGATCAGGAGGGCGGCGGCGATCGCGGTGCGGACGAGCGCCCAGCGGTCGAGGACCCGGTCGAGGGCGAGCAGGATCACGGAGGCGACGAGGACGGCCGCGGCCGTGACCAGGTAGGCGGGCAGGGAGGCGGCGACCTCACCCGCGGCCGTCGCGGGAAGGCACGACGCCCCTCCCGCCGGGCACACCGCTCCCTGGAGGCGCTGCAGCTCCTCCGAGGCGAGGGGCACCGGCACGATCGCGATGACCGGCGCCGTCATGCCCGCCAGCAGCAGGAGGAAGCGCCGCACGCTCCTCCCGGCGAGGACGACCAGCGCGACGCCGACCGCGAAGAGCGCCCCGGTGAAGAGGGAGCGGACCGGGGTGTAGTACGAGGCGCTGATCGAGCGCAGCGGGCCTCCGACGACGAGCTGGTGGACGAGGCCGGCCGTGAGGAGCATCACGGCCGCCACCAGGGAGAGGCGGACGTAGCGGTAGGTGCGGAGGGAGGAGACGGCGCCGCCCCCGCCCAGCGCGTCGCCGCGGGCCACCCGGCTACTCCGCGCGCAGGCCGGAGGAGGCGAGGGCGAAGTCGACGTCGATGCGGATCGCGACGCGGAGGGAGTTCGGGCGCGGGGTGCGGTAGCGCTGGGAGTAGAGCTCGACGGCGTGCTGCACGGCGTCCGGCTCCTCCTCGATCGTCGCCGGACCGCCCAGGCTCAGCCACCGGATGCCGTCGACCTGCCCGACCGTCGCGGTGCCGCCCCGCCGGACGTTGAGCACCTTCTGGCTCTCGCGGGAGGTGATGACGCGGACGACGCCGTCCTCGTAGGTGAAGCCCACGGCGACCACGTGCAGGCGGCCCTGGCGGCCGGGGGTGGAGAGGGTGGCCAGGTGGCGCTCGGTGACGAAGGCGAGGCCGTCGGCGCTCAGGATGCTCATCCCGCGAGCGTAGCCGGAGGCGCCGACGCGCTCCTGGGGGCGGACCGCCGGTCAGTCCTCGAGGATCAGCGCCTCGCCCTGGCCGCCTCCGCCGCAGAGCGCGGCGACGCCGAGCCCGCCGCCCCGGCGACGGAGGGCCAGCGCCAGGTGCAGGGCCAGCCGTGCTCCGGAGGCGCCCACCGGGTGGCCGAGCGCGATCGCCCCGCCGTCGAGGTTGACCGTCTCGGGCTCGACGCCGAGATCGTCCGCCGACTGGAGGACGACGGAGGCGAACGCCTCGTTGATCTCGATCAGGTCCAGGTCGGACACCGCTGCACCGCGGCGGCCGAGCGCCCGGAGGATCGCCGCCGACGGCTGCGAGTGGAGGGAGTTGTCCGGTCCGGCGACCTGCCCGTGCTCGGCGACGGTCGCGAGCCAGGGCAGTCCCCGCTCGCGGGCCCAGCCGCGGGACACGACGACCAGCGCGGCGGCACCGTCGGTGATCGGGGACGAGCTGCCCGCCGTGATCGTGCCCTCGGGCGAGAACGCGGGGGCCAGCCGGGCGAGCGTCTCTACCGTGCTGTCCTCCCGGATCCCGTCGTCGGCGGACACGACGAGGTCCGGTCCGCGCCGCTGCGGAACCGCGACCGGCATGATCTCCTCGGCGAGCACGCCGGTGGACCGTGCCGCGGCGGCCCGCTGGTGCGAGAGCGCGGCGAAGGCGTCCTGGCGCTCGCGGCGGATGCCCCGTGCGGCGTTGCCGTCGTCGGTCACCCTCCCCATCAGGCGGCGGTCGAACGGATCGAGCAGGCCGTCGTGGAGGAGTGCGTCCTCGAGCGGACGCGGACCGACACCCAGGCCCGAGCGGGATCCGAGCAGGAGGTGCGGCGCGTTGGTCATCGACTCCTGCCCTCCGGCGACGACCACCTGCGCCTCGCCGAGCCGGATCATCCGCGCCGCGTCGATCACCGCGGTGAGACCCGACAGGCAGAGCTTGTTGATCGTGACCGCCGGGACGTCCCAGCCCAGGCCCGCGAGGACCGCGGCCTGCCGGGCGGGGCCCTGACCGGCTCCGGCCTGGATCACCTGGCCGAGCACGACCGCGTCGACGTCGGCCGCGGAGGCGCCCGAGCGCTCGAGAGCCCCTCGGATGGCAGCGGCGCCGAGCTCGACGCCCGAGAGCGGCGCGAAGGCTCCGGAGAAGCGGGCGAACGGGGTGCGGGCGCCCCCCAGGATCACGGGGGTGGTGTCGTCAGTGGACACGGGGACTCCTTCTCGACGGTGAGAGCGGGGGAAGCGGTGGGGAGACGGATGCCGGATGCCGGCCCGGGTCAGGGAACGAGCAGGATCTTCCCGCGGACGTGGCCGTCCTCGCTGAGCCGATGCGCCTCGGCGGCCTGCTCGAGCGGGAGGCGCGGACCGGTCGCGACCGCGAAGCGCCCCTCGCTCGCCAGCCGGGCGGCGAGCGGCACGCCCTCGCGGCGGAGGCGCTGCTCCTTTTCGGTCAGCGGCACGGGACTGCCGCCGCTCCAGGCCCGGATGCCCAGCTCTGCCGCACGAGGGCCGGCGACCACCGTTCCGACGTGCTGCGGATACGCCACCAGCGCGAGCGAGGCGGCGAGCGCCTCGTCCGTCCCGGCCGCGTCGAGCACGCGGTCGACGCCCTCGGGCGCTGCGGCGCGCAGCCGCTCGAGCAGTCCGGGCCCGTAGGCGACCGGCACCGCTCCGAGCGCGCGCAGCGCCTCGTGGTTCGCCGGGCTCGCCGTGGCGATCACCCGGGCTCCGCGGTCGACGGCGAACTGGATCGCCGCCCGGCCGACCGCTCCGGCGCCCGCGTGGACGACGAACGTCGATCCCTCCGCGACGCCGAGCGAGACCACCGCCTGGTAGGCGGTGGAGACCGGGATGCCGAGCGCGGCCGCCTCCTCGAAGCCGAGTCCGTCGGGGAGCGGATCGAGGGAGTCGGGGGAGACCGCGACGGCGGTCGCGTAGGTGCCGGTGGCGCCGCTGACGATGACCCGGTCGCCGACGCTCCAACCGGCCACTCCCGGACCGACGGCGGAGACCACGCCGGAGCCGTCCGACCCGAGCCTCCGCGGACCGTCGAACGGCGGGCTCGGGCGCAGGCCGGAGCGCACCTTCCACTCGATCGGGTTCACGCCGGCCGCGCGGACGGCGACCACCACGATTCCGGGCCCCGCCTCGGGTTCCGGCGCCTCGACGGTCTCGAGCACCTCGGGCCCGCCGATCCGCTCGTACTGCACGATCCTCGCCATGTCGTCCTCCTCCTCGCGGGCCACCGCCCGCTCCGGTCGCCTCAGTCCAGCAGACTCTCGCGCACCTGGCGGCGCAGCACCTTGCCGATCAGCGAGGTCGGCAGCTCGTCCACCGGGACGATCCGCCTGGGCACCTTGTAGGGCGTCAGGTGCAGCCGGCAGAAGTCGCGCAGCGCCTCCGGATCCACGGCCGTCCCGGCCCGCAGGACCACGGCCGCCGCGACGCTCTCGCCGCCGTCCTCGCGGGGGAGCCCGACGACGGCCGCGCGCGTCACGTCCGGGTGCGACTCCAGCACTCCCTCGACCTCGGAGGGGGAGACGTTGAAGCCGCCGGTGATGATGAGCTCCTTGGCCCGGTCGACGATCGTCACGAAGCCGTCGGCCGAGACGGTCGCGATGTCGCCCGTGCGCAGCCAGCCGCCGGGGAGGAGGGCCTCGGCCGTCTCCTCCGGCCGCTTCCAGTACCCCTGGAACACCTGCGGCCCCCGGAGCAGGAGCTCGCCGGACTCGCCCGGGCCGCGGTCGACCGACGGATCGGCGGGGTCGACGAGGCGGATCGTCGTGCTAGGGAACGGCACGCCCACCGTGCCGGGCCGGCGGGTCGGGCCGACCGGGTTGCCGAGGGCGACCGGCGAGCTCTCGGTCATTCCGTAGCCCTCGACCAGGAGTCCCCGGCTCGCGCGCTCCCAGCGGTCGACCGTCGCGACCGGCAGGCTCATCGCTCCCGAGATCGCGAAGCGGATGCCGCGCAGGTCGAGCTCGTGGCGCTCGGAGGCGCGGGCCAGCGCGTCGTACACGGGCGGCACCGCGGGGAGGAAGGTGGGCGGCGACGACTTCGCGGCCGCCTTCACGAGGCCGACGTCGAAGGTCGGGAACAGCACGACCTTCGCGCCGATGCTGATCGCGAAGGTCAGGCACAGCGTCAGCCCGTAGGCGTGGAACAGGGGGAGCACCGCGTAGAACGTCTCGTCGCCCTCGCGCAGGCCCGGCACCCAGGCGCGGCCCTGCAGGGCGTTCGCGCGGAGGTTCGCGTGCGAGAGGATCGCGCCCTTGGGTGTGCCGGTGGTGCCGCTCGTGTACTGCAGCAGGGCCGTGTCGCCGAGGACCGGGCGCGGGTGCGAGCGCGCGATGCGGCGGTTCTTCAGCAGCGACGCGAAGGGCACCAGGGAGCGGCTGCGGGGGGTCGCGGTCAGCTTCTCGCGCGACCGGCGCACCGACGGCAGGGGGAGCCGGAGCGCCAGGCGCTTGCCGAGCGGGAAGGAGCGGGTGAGGTCGACGGAGACGACGCGCTCGATACCCAGGTCGGCGGGCATGGTCGCGACGACGTCGGCGATCTTGTCCCAGACGACCGCGAACCGGGCGCCGTGGTCCTCGAACTGCCGCCGCAGCTCGCGCGGCGTGTAGAGCGGGTTGTGCTCGACCACGATCGCTCCGAGGCGGAGAGCGGCGTAGAACGCCACCACGTGCTCCGGGCAGTTCGGGAGCACCAGCGCGACGCGGTCGCCGGCGCGCACGCCGAGGCGCCGCAGGCCCTCCGCCGCGCGCGCGACCTGCTCGCCGAGCTCGGCGTAGCTGGTCTCGGCGCCGAAGAACTCGAGGGCGGTGCCGCGGCGGTACCGCGCGACCGAGTCCTCGAGCAGGTCGACGAGGGTCTGGGTGGGAGGGTCGATCTCGGCGGGCACGCCCTCCGCGTAGGAGGTCAGCCACGGCTTCGTCGCCAGGTTCGAGGATCCGGAGGTCACGGGCCGAGTATCGGGCACCCGCCTCCGCACTTCCTCCGAGGCGCGCGGAGGGGGTGCCGCGCCGGGCGCGGGAGCGGCAGGCTGGCGGCATGAGCGCAGCCATCGACCTCCTCCGCGACGCCTTCGGCCGGGTGCACGAGAACGTGCACGCCGTCCTCGACGACAGCACCCCCGATCAGCTCGCGTTCCGCGCGGACGCCCGCTCGAACTCGCCCGCCTGGCTCGTCTGGCATCTCGTCCGGGTGCAGGACGACCACCTCGCCCCGCTCGCCGGCCACGAGCAGGTGTGGACGGCCGACGGCTTCCACGGCCGGTCCGGCCTGCCCTTCGGGCCCGACGAGACCGGCTACGGGCAGGAGCCGGCCGAGGTGGCGGCGCTCGCCGCGGTGCCGGCCGCGCTGCTCGCGGAGTACGCCGACGCCGTGCACCGGCAGACGCTCGCCCTCCTCGACACGCTCGGCGACGAGGACCTCGAGCGCGTCGTCGACGAGCAGTGGGATCCGCCGGTGACCCTCGGGGTGCGGCTGGTCTCGGTGATCGACGACGACACGCAGCACGTCGGCCAGGCCGCGTACGCGAAGGGTCTCGCCGAGCGCTCGGCGCGCTGAGCCCGGCCTCTACGCTGGCGGGATGCGCGCGCTCCGGACCCTGCCCGCGAGCGCGGTCCTCGCCCTCGCCACCGCGCTGACCCTCGTCGGCTCCTGGATCCCCTCCTACTGGAACGACGAGGCCGCGACCCTCCGCCTGGCGCGGCTCCCGGTGGGCGAGCTCCTCGCCTTCGTGCAGGAGAAGGACGCGGTGCACCTGGTCTACGGCCTGCTGATGCACGGCTGGATCGCGATCGCCGGGGAGTCGGAGCTCGCGGTGCGGGCGCCGTCCGCTCTCGCCACGGGAGCGGCGGCGGCGGGCGTCGTCGTCCTGCTGCGATCGTTCGACCGGCCCCGGGCGGCACTCCTCGCCGCCGCGGTGCTCGTGCTGCTCCCGCGGTCCTCGTTCTCGGGGACCGAGGCGCGATCCTCCGCTCTGGCCACCGCGCTCGTGGTGGGAGCGGCGGTCCTCGTCGTGCGGGCGGCCCGCTCCGGAGGAGCCCTGCGCTGGACCGCGTTCGCGGCCGTCGCGGGTCTGGCGGACGCGGTGTTCCTCTACTCCGTGCTGGTGCTGCCGGCTCTCGTCTCTCTCGCCGCGGCTGCGGCGCCCAGGGGTGCCGTGCGGGCTCTCGCGGCGAGCGCCCTCTCGGCACTGGGCGCCGTGCCGGTGCTGCTCCTCGCCGCAGGGCAGAGCGGCCAGGTCGGCTGGCTCCGCTCGCAGCCGGTGACCGCGTTCACCGTCCTGGTCGAGCCGTTCTTCGGATCCGCGTGGTGGCTGGCCGGGATCGCCGTCGCGCTCCTCGCGGTCGCCGCGGTGCGGGGCGGCCTGCGCGGGCCGCTCCTGCCGGCCCTCGTCCTCTGGATCGTGCTGCCGACGGCGGTGCTGGTGCTCGGGACCCTCCTCGTCGAGCCGATGTTCACTCCGCGCTACCTCGCGTCGAGCACGCCCGCTCTCGCGGTCCTCCTCGGCCTCGCGCTCGACTCGTTCAGGGCCCGGACGGGCGTCGCCCTCCTCGCCCTGATCGCGGTGGCCGCCTTGCCGGTCCTGGTGCAGATGCGCACGGTCACCGGGAAGCCGGCCGGGCAGGACCTCCGCGGTCTGGCGGCCGCCGTCGAGGAGCGGGCCCGTCAGGGCGACGCCGTCCTCCTCGGCTCCTCCGGGACGGGCTCGCTCCGGCCCCGCCTGGCGCTCGCCGCCTACCCGGAGGCGTTCGCGGGCGTGGACGATGTCGCCCTCGCCGCTCCGTACAGGACGACGGGCACGTATTCGGACATCCTGCTGGAGGGCCAGGCGCTGCGCGCCGCGCTCGCCGGGGAGGACCGGATCTGGCAGGCGCTGCCGGAGGGCGAGGCGGACGCGGTGCTCGCGGAGGCGGGGTTCGTCGCGCGCGAGCGGATCCGGGTGCCGACGACCGTGCTGACGCTGTGGGAGCGTCCGGAGGGCCGCTGATCCGGAGCGCTCGGGGCGTCGCAGCCCCGGAGTGGGGAGACGCCGGAGTGCCCGGAGCCCCGCCGACGGGGAGCCGCTACCCTTGTCCCCGGCGCCGTCGCAGAGCGGTGGCGTCCGCGGAGCGAGGACCGCGCCACCGAGAGGACCCGAACGTGACGTTGCCCGAGACCACCACCACCGCCATCGCGAAGCGGAAGGGGCGCGACGTCGCCCCCGAGATCGCGCGCTCCTGGCTGCTGGTGAACGCCACCCGCACCGAGACGTTCGACGCCGCGCACGCGTCCCGCGCCGACCAGATCGTCCTCGACATCGAGGACGCGGTCGACCCCAAGGCGAAGCCCGACGCGCGGACCGACGTCGCGGAGTGGCTGACCGGCGAGAAGCGCGCCTGGGTCCGCATCAACGACCACTCCACCCCGTTCTGGTCCGACGACGTCGACGCGCTGAAGGGCCTGCCCGGCCTCGCCGGCGTCATGCTCGCCAAGACCGAGGCCGCCGAGCACGTCACCGAGACCTTCGACCGCCTCGGCGGCTCCACCCCGGTGCTCGCCCTGGTCGAGTCCGCCCTCGGCATCGAGGAGGCGGTCTCGATCGCCCGCGCCCGCGGCACCTTCCGCCTCGCGTTCGGCAGCGGCGACTACCGCCGCGACACGGGCACCAGCGCCGACGACCTCGCGATGGCCTACCCGCGCTCGCGCCTGGTCGTCGCCTCGCGCATCGGCGACCTGCCCGGCCCGATCGACGGCCCGACCGTCTCGAACAGCCACCCCGTGCTGCGCGAGCAGTCCGCGCTCACGGTCTCGCTCGGCCTCACCGGGAAGCTCTGCCTCGACACCGAGCAGCTCGCCGTGATCAACGAGGTCATCAGCCCGACGCCGTCCGACGTCGCCTGGGCCCGCGACTTCCTCGACGACTTCGAGGCCCGCGGCCGCGTCATCCGCGACGGCAGCGACCTGCCCCGGCTGGGCCGCGCCAAGAAGATCGACAAGCTGGCCACGGCGTTCGGCGTCAACCCGCTGTGATCCGTCGCGGGGAGGGCGCCACCGCGGCACACTGAGGGAGCCGCGGAGACCCTCCCGCGCAGGACGGAGACTCCGATGGGCGCGGTCAGCACCTTCCTCTGGTTCGACGACGGCGCGGGGGAGGCGGCGCGCTTCTACACGGAGCTGGTGCCGAACTCGCGGATCACCGGAAGCCAGGTGCTGCCGGAGGGCTCCCCGTCGCCCGGCGAGGTGCTGTCGGTGACGTTCGAGCTCGACGGGCAGCGGTTCCAGGCGATCAACGCCGGGCCGCGGTTCCCGTTCACCGAGGCCGTCTCGATCGTCGTGACCGTCGGCGACCAGTCCGAGCTCGACCGGCTGTGGGACGCCCTGATCGCGGACGGCGGCGAGGAGAGCCGGTGCGGCTGGCTCCGCGACCGCTGGGGGCTGTCCTGGCAGATCGTGCCGGAGGTCCTCCCGCGTCTGCTCGGAGGCGCCGACCCCGAGGCGTCCGCGCGCGCTCTGCAGGCGATGCTCGCGATGAGCCGCCTCGACATCGCGGAGCTGGAGCGGGCCCATGCCGGCGCGTGACTCCGCCCGCCCGCGCCGCTCGACCTCGCTGCGGCGCGCGTACCTCCGCGACTACCGCTACGCCTACGGCTCGCGCTTCGTGCACCTGCGGGAGGGCTGGGACGTGTCGCGGTACGCGTCCGGCGACGGCGCTCCGGTGCTGCTCATCCCCGGGATCTACGAGACGTGGCAGTTCCTCCGGCCCATCGCCGAGAGGCTGCACGCGGCGGGCCATCCGATCCACGTGCTGCCCGCGCTCGGCTACAACACGCGGCCGATCGTCGCGTCGGCCGGACTCGGCCAGGACTACCTGCGCGAGCACGATCTGCGCGGAGTCGTCGTCGTCGCGCACAGCAAAGGCGGCCTGATCGGCAAGCACATGATGGTCGTCGACGACCGCGAGGACGGGCGGATCGAGCGCATGATCGCCGTCTCGACCCCGTTCAACGGCTCGTCGCTCGCACGGATCGCCCCGGCGCGGGCGCTCCGGGAGTTCGCACCCCACCGCCCGCTGATCCGCACCCTGCTGGCCGAGCGCGAGGCCGACGCGCGCATCACGTCGATCTACGGGATGCGCGACCAGTACATCCCCGGAGGGAGCCGCCTCGCCGGGGCGCACGAGAACATCGCGGTCTCGGTGGTCGGCCACTTCGCGCTGCTCTCGAGCCCGAAGGTGCTCGACCTCATCGCGGCCCGGGTCTGAGGCCGGACGGGATCCGCTGGGCTCGCCGCCCGCGTGAGGCGCCTGCCGTGCGGCGCGACCTCGACCGGAGGACGGCCGCCTCAGCGACGGGCCGAGCCGCCCGCCGCGCTCAGGACCAGGGAGTGAGCAGCACGAGCGGGATCTGCCGCTCGGTCTTCGTCTGGTACTCGGCGTAGTCCGGCCACGCGGCGACCGCGCGCTCCCACCAGGCCGCGCGCAGATCGCCCTCGAGCACGCTCGCGGCGTAGTCCTTCTTCACGGGCCCGTCCTGCAGCTCGACGTGCGGCTCCTTGAGCATGTTGCCGTACCAGACGGGGTGCTCGGGCGCGCCGCCTTTGGACGCGACGACCACGTACTCGCCCTCGTGCTCGACGCGCATCAGCGCGGTCTTGCGGAGCTTCCCGCTCTTCGAGCCGACGGTGGTCAGGACGATGATGGGGCGGCCGCGGAGGAGGTTCCCCTCGGCTCCGCCGGTCCGCTCGTAGAGCTCCGCCTGCTCGCGGGCCCACTCGGACGTGCTGGGTTCGTACTCTCCGGTCAGCGGCATGCCTCCGATCGTACGGCCGCGGCGGCCCCGGTGGCCGACCCGTGTGCAGGAGGATGGAGCGGTGTTCTCCGCAGACCCGTTCGACCGAGCCCGTATCGCCCTCCTGCGCGACGACCTGATCCGCGCCCGCTACGGCGTGGACGCCGTGCGGGGGCTCTGGGGCGACGAAGCGGCCGAGGCGCTGCACCGCGGCGATCGGGTCCCCGCCCGCCGCGCCCTCGAGCGCAGCGGCGACCACGACGCGCTGGCCACCCTCGCCCGCCTGTTCCTCCTGGCCGATCCCGTCTCGGCCGACGACGCGGACGAGGCGTTCGGCGCTCTCGCGCTGGAGGGGGCGGTGGAGCTCGGCCTGGTGAGCGTCGAGGCCGGAGCCGTCGTCACCGCGGCCCTCGACCTGCGCCCCTACGACGTGGTCGACCAGCGCGGCGCTGCCTCCTGGTGGATCGCCTCCGACCTCGGGGAGCTCGCCCTCGGCCGCGCGCTGGACGAGGACCACGTGCTCGGCGTCGGCGGCGCGAGCCTCACGCTGACCGGCCTGATGATCCAGCGGCCCGTCGGCCGCGTGCTCGACCTGGGGACCGGCTGCGGGATCCAGGCGCTGCACGCCTCCCGCCACGCCGAGCAGGTGGTCGCCACCGACATCTCCGAGCGCGCGCTCGCGCTCGCCTCTTTCACCGCGGCGCTCAACGGGATCGAGAACATCGAGTTCCGCCTCGGCAGCCTCTACGAGCCGGTCGCGGGGGAGCGCTTCGACCACATCGTCACGAACCCGCCGTTCGTCATCACGCCGCGAGCCGAGGGCGTCCCCTCCTACGAGTACCGCGACGGCGGGCTGGAGGGCGACGAGATCGTGCGCCGCGTCGTCCTCGGAGCCGCCGAGCACCTGGTGCCCGGCGGTGTCGCGCAGCTCCTGGGGAACTGGGAGTACCGGGAGGGCGCGGACGCCTTCGACCGGATCGCGGACTGGCTCGCCGACGCCCGCAGCCCGCTGGAGCAGGCGCTCGAGGCGGGGCCCGAGGGGCTCGACGCCTGGATGGGCGGGACCGCCTCTCCGCTGGACGTCTGGGTCGTGGAGCGCGAGCGTCAGGATCCGGCGGTCTACGCCGAGACCTGGATCCGGGACGGCGGCACGACTCGCGGCCCCGCGTTCGACGCGCTGGTCGACGCCTGGCTGACCGACTTCGAGCGGCGCGGGGTGACCGGCGTCGGCTTCGGCTACGTCACGCTCCGCTTGCCCGAGCAGCCCCGCCCGCCGATCCGCCGCCTCGAGCGCATCACCACGCCGATGGCGACCGCGGGCCTGGGCGGCCACCTCGCCGCCTGCCTCGACGCGGCCGAGGCCCTCGCGTCGCTCGACGATCGCGCTCTGGCGGGTCTCGCCCTGGTCGTCGCCGGAGACGTCACGGAGGAGCGGCACTACTGGCCGGGCAACGACGATCCGACGGTGCTGCGGCTGCGGCAGGGCGGCGGCTTCGCCCGGGTCGAGGAGGTCGACACGGCACTGGCCGCCGTGGTCGGCGCCTGCGACGGCGAGCTCTCCGTGGCGGCGATCGCGGCGGCGGTCGCCTCGCTCCTCCAGGTCGAGGAGGAGGCGGTGTCCGACTCGGTGCTGCCGCGGGTGCGCGAGCTGGTGGCGACGGGGCTGCTGCGGCTGCCCCAGGGGGAACGCGGCTAGAAGAGGGTGGCGGAGTCCTCGACGGGGGGCGCGGCGGGCGCGGCGGCGGCCGTCGGCCATCCGGGTCCGGCGTCGACGGGCTGCCGGCGCTGGTAGGCGGTCGCGGCGCTCCGGGCGCGGACGTCGGCGGCCTCGTTCATCCGGTGGTTGGCGTGCCCCTTCACCCACTCGAAGGTGACCGCCCGGCCCTGCAGCTCCTCGTCGAGCGCCTTGATGATCTCGACGTTCATCACCGGCTTGCCGTCGGCCTTGCGCCAGCCCTTCCGCTTCCAGCCCGGCAGCCACTCGGTGCAGGCCTTGATGGCGTACTGGCTGTCGCAGAGGATGTGCAGCGGCTCCTCCTCCTGCGCGGTCGCGCGCAGCAGCTCGAGCACCGCGGTGAGCTCGCCGATGTTGTTCGTGCCGTGCGACCAGCCGCCCGCGGCCCAGCGCTCGTCGTCGACGTACCAGGCCCAGCCGGCGGGGCCGGGGTTGCCCAGTGCGGACCCGTCTGCGGCGGCGATGATGCTCACGTGCGTCTCTCCTCGTGCTCTCGGTGCTCGCGCCGGTGCGGCGCCCTCCGAGGGTAGTCGGCGGGCGGGGCGGTCCGCGGCGCGCGGCGCGGAGTCAGGCGGAGGAGGAGCGGCGCGCGATCGTCACGCGCGTCGAGTACGGCATCGCGACGGTCCCGCTCCCGCCCGACTCCTCGTCCACCACGGCGTCGACCGCCGCGAGGACCGCGGCGCGCTCCTCGTCGGGCATCGCGATGATGTAGCTGCGGGACGCGAACATGTCGCGCACCCCGGCTCGGTCCAGCTCGAAGGACCACTCGAAGGCCGCGAACGCCACCCGCTCGAGAGCGGAGCCGAGCGGCGGCCGGAGCGTCTCGAAGCGCTCGGCGGAGGAGGCTCCGGCGACCTCGCCGAGCCGGCGCACCCAGGGGACCGACTCGTCGCGGATGTTCCACACCAGTGCGAGCACGCCCTCCGGCACCAGGACGCGGGCGACTTCGGCTCCCGCGCGCTCGGCGTCGACCCAGTGCCACGACTGCGCGGCGGTGACGAGCTCCGTGGAGGCGTCCGCGGCGGGGATCGCCTCGGCCGTCCCCTCCTCGGGGCGGACCCCCGGCAGACTCGAGGCGAGCCGCGCGAGCATCTCCGCGTCGGGCTCGACCGCGGTCACGGCGAGGCCGCGGGACGCGAGCGACGCGGTGAACTTGCCCGTTCCCGCGCCGAGGTCCACGGCGCGCAGCCGATCGGAGGCGTCGGCTCCCGCCGCGCGGGCCCGCTCCGGGACGAAGGCGCCCGCCACTCGCGCGGGGGCGTGCCCCACGATCCAGTCGACGGCGTCGTCGGGGTAGCCGGGCCGCCCGCGGTCGTAGGCGTCGACCGCGCTGCCGAAGGAGCGACCGAGGCCGCTCATCGCTTCTCCGCCGCTCGCGCGAGCACGTCCACCGCGTAGCCGTAGCCGGCGATCCCCGCGCCGACGATCACGGCGATCGCGACGTCCGAGAGGTAGGAGTGCTGCCGGAACGGCTCACGCCGGTGCACGTTGCTCACGTGCACCTCGACCATCGGCAGCTCGGTCGCGAGGACGGCGTCGCGGATCGCGATCGACGTGTGCGTGTACGCCCCGGCGTTGAGCACCACTCCCGAGACGGAGCCGCGAGCCGCGTGCAGCCGGTCGACGATCGCGCCCTCCGAGCTGCTCTGGAAGGTCTCGACCGTGAAGCCGTGCCGCTCGGCCGCCTCCGCCGCCAGCGCCTCGGCGTCGGCGAGGGTGTCCGAGCCGTAGAGCTCGGGCTCGCGGGTGCCGAGCAGGTTCAGGTTCGGGCCGTTGAGGACGAGGATCGGCAGCTTCACGCTCCGACCCTAGCGCCGGCCGTCCCCGCGAGCGGGAGCGGCGGCAGCGCCGCGCGCAGGAGGATCAGCTCGCGCGCATGGGCGTCCAGATGCCGGTCCTCCTCGGTCCGCAGCTCGAGAGGCGGGACCGGCTCGGCCGCCCCGTCGGCGCCCCGCACCACGAAGACGCTCCGGCACTGCGTGGTCAGCTCCAGCTCGCCGGTCCGCGGGTCCCCGGAGCGCACGTGCACCGCCAAGTGCATGCTCCGGGCGCTCGTGTGGATGAGGCGCGCCTCCACCTCGACGAGATGCCCGATGCGCACCGGACGGTAGAAGTGGATCCCCCCGGAGTAGACGGCCACAGAGTCGCGGCCGGTCCAGCGCTGCGCGACCGCGTCGGCCGCCTCGTCGATCCAGCGCATCACGATCCCGCCGTGGGCGTTGCCGCCCCAGTTGACGTCTCCCGGTGCCGCGAGGAAGCGGAACACGATCCGCGGACCGGTGCCCTCCTCGGTGTACTCCTGGGCGCGCATCACGTCGTGCAGCCTCCGGCGGCCCTCGATGCGCGCGGCGGCGCCCTCGGCGAGGGACAGGTCCTCGATCGAGCGGGGCCGCCACTCCGGGACCGACCGCGGCCTCTTCTCGTCGTCGACGGCCACGAACACGAGGAGGCAGTGCGTGGCGTCCTCGTAGAGGCCGGTCCGCGGATCCGCCTGCGCGACCTGCACCAGCACGTGCATGCTCGTGCGCCCGGTGTGGATGACGCGGGCGGTCGCCTCGATCAGGTTGCCGACCGAGACGGGCCGGGTGAAGTGGACGTTGCCGACGTACGCCGTCACGCAGTAGCCGCCGCTCCAGCCCACGGCGCAGGCGTAGCCGGCCTTGTCGATCCACTCGAGGACGCGGCCGGCCTGGGCGCTGCGGCCGTCGGCGGTGGCGTCCTGCGGGGCGGCGAGGAAGCGGAGCGTGATGCGGTCGGTCATGGTGCCCGTCGTCGTGGGAGCGGAAGGGGGGAGTGGACCCGCGGGGGTGCGAGGAAAGGGGGATGATCCGCCCGCGGGCCACAGGGGTGTCCGGCAGGAGCCGGCTCGGTCAGGGGGATCAGGCCGCCAGCGGCAGCTTCTCGGCGAGGAGCCGGAGCCGCAGGGCCTGGAGCTCGGCGGACAGCTCGGGCGGCAGCCGGTCGCCGAACCGCGTGAAGAACTCCTCCGTGAGCGCGCACTCCTCCAGCCACGCCTCCACCGGGACGGAGAACAGCTCCTCCTTCTGGGCCGCGGAGAGCAGGAGCCCGTGCGTGTCGATCGCGACCGGCAGGTCGCCGAGGGGGCTCCGCCGCGCCTCCGCCAGCCCCTCCAGGCGGCGGACGAGCCACTGCAGCACCCGCGCGTTCTCGCCGAAGCCGGGCCAGAGGAACTCGCCGTCCGCGTCCTTCCGGAACCAGTTGACCTGGAACACGGCCGGCGCCGCATCGCCGAGCTCGGCGCCGATCGCGAGCCAGTGCGCGAAGTAGTCGGCCATGTTGTAGCCGCAGAAGGGGAGCATCGCGAACGGATCGCGGCGCAGCTCCCCGACCGTGCCCTCCGCGGCCGCGGTCTTCTCGGAGGCGACGGTCGCACCCAGGAAGACGCCGTGCTGCCACGAGGTGGCCTGCGTGACCAGCGGGACGTTGCTCGCCCGTCGGCCACCGAAGACGATCGCGTCCAGCGGCACGCCCTCGTGGGCGTCCCAGTCGGCGGAGAGCGACGGGCACTGCGCGGCCGGCGCGGTGAAGCGGGAGTTGGGGTGCGCGGCGGGCGTGCCGGACGCCGGCGTCCACGGCTGCCCGCGCCAGTCGGTCAGCCGCTCCGGGACCTCGTCGGTCAGGCCCTCCCACCACACGTCGCCGTCCTCGCGGAGCGCGACGTTGGTGAAGATCGTGTTGCCCCAGAGCGTCTGCACGGCGTTCGGGTTCGAGGTCTCCCCGGTGCCGGGAGCGACGCCGAAGAAGCCCGTCTCGGGGTTCATCGCCCAGAGGCGTCCATCCTCCCCGCGGCGCATCCAGGTGATGTCGTCGCCCAGCGTCTCGACCCGCCAGCCGGGGATCGCGGGCTGCATCATCGCGAGGTTGGTCTTGCCGCACGCGCTCGGGAAGGCGGCGGCGACATGGTAGCGCCGTCCCTCGGGCGAGACGATGCGGATCAGCAGCATGTGCTCGGCGAGCCAGCCCTCCTCGCGCCCCATCGCCGAGGCGATGCGCAGGGCGAAGCACTTCTTCGCCAGCAGGGCGTTGCCGCCGTAGCCGGAGCCGTACGAGACGATCTCGCGCGTCTCCGGGAACTGGGTGATGTACTTCACGGGGCTGCACGGCCAGGCGACGTCCTCGCGGGTGACGCCGTCCGCGTCGCGGAGGGGCAGCCCCACGGTGTGCACGCCGCGGACGAACGGGGTCTCCTCGGTGAAGGCGGCGAGCGGCTCGGAGCCCACGCGCGCCATGATCCGCAGGTTCAGCACCGCGTAGGCCGAGTCGGTGACCTGGACGCCCAGCTGCGAGAGCGGACCGCCGACGGGCCCCATCGAGAACGGGACGACGTACATCGTCCGTCCGCGCATCGCTCCGTCGAGGAGGGGAGCGAGCTCGGCCCTCATCGCGGCGGGCTCGCGCCAGTTGTTGGTCGGTCCCGCGTCGGCCTCGTCGGTCGTGCAGATGAAGGTGCGGTCCTCGACCCGGGCGACGTCGTCCGGGTCGGTGCGGGCCAGGAACGAGCCGGGCCGCCACTCCGGATTGAGCGGGAGGAGCGTGCCGGAGGCGACGAGCCGCTCGGTCAGGCGGTACCACTCCGCGGGGGAGCCGTCGCTCCACTCGATCGCGTCGGGCTGGAGGATCGCGGCGGTCTCGCGCACCCAGCGGCGGAGGGCGAGGGGCGCCGACGGCACGACGGGCGCGGGGACGGACGTCGGCGCGGTCATGGTGCTCGGCTCGAGTCGGACGGTGTTGCTGAAGATGCTCATGCTGGCTCCGCTTTCGGTGGTCGTCGTCGACGGGGGTGGGGAGTCGCCGGCCGCAGCCGGGAAGAGGCCGGCCGGGCCGGGAGGGGCGCTCAGTGGCGCCTGAAGCCAGGATGGAGGAGGATCGGGAGGTATTCCCGGCGCTCAGGCGGTCAAGAAACCACCTTTTTGCGCTTCCGTCACAACCGATCGCTGGAGCTCGCCGTGACCGATCCCTCGACGCCCGCCCCGGGCTCCGACGCCGTGCTGCTCGGGCAGCGCCTGCGCCACTTCCGCACCCGGCGCGGACTGACCCTCGGGCAGCTCGCCGAGCGCGTCGACGTGTCGGGGAGCCAGCTCTCGCTGATCGAGACGGGGCGCCGCGAGCCGCGCCTCTCCCTCCTGCAGCGCCTCGCGGCCGCGCTCGGCGTCGAGCTGGCGGCGCTGCTCTCGGACGAGCCGCCGAGCGAGCGGGCCGCGCTCGAGATCGAGCTGGCGCGCGTGCAGAAGGGGTCGCTGTACCGCTCGCTCGGCCTGCCCGAGTTCAAGGTCAACAAGGGGCTGAGCACGCCCGTGCTGGAGGCGTTCCTCGGCGTCTACCGCGAGCTCGCCCGTCGCCGGAGCGAGGCGAGTGCCACACCGGAGGAGGCGCGCCGGGCCAACACCGCCCAGCGGCTCCAGCTGCGCGAGCGCAGCTCCTACCTGCCCGAGATCGAGGAGGTGGCGGGCGAGATGCTCCGGACCGTCGGGCACCGCGGAGGAGCACTGACCCACAGCTCCGTCTCGAAGATGGCCCGGCACCTCGGCTTCGAGATCATCCACGTCGGCGACCTGCCGCATTCCGCCCGCTCGGTGATCGACCTCGCGAACGGCAGGATCTACCTCCCGCCCGCCTCGATCCCCGGGGGCCACGGCCTGCGGGCGCTGGCGCTGCAGGCGATGGCGCACCGCCTCCTCGGGCACGAGCGGCCGGTGACCTACGCCGACTTCCTCCGCCAGCGCCTCGAGATCAACTACTTCGCCGCCGCGTGCCTGATGCCGCTGGAGCCGGCGGTCGCGTTCCTCCAGGAGGCGAAGCGCGAGCGGGACGTCTCGGTGGAGGACTTCCGCGACGGCTTCGGCGTCACCCACGAGGCCGCCGCCCTGCGCTTCACGAACCTGCTGACCTCGCACCTCGACATCCGGATGCACTTCCTGCGGGTGCTGGGAGACGGCTCGATCCAGAAGGCCTACGAGAACGACGGGCTGCCGCTGCCGACCGACGTCACCGGGGCCGTCGAGGGCCAGGTCGTCTGCCGCTACTGGTCGGCGCGCTCCGCGTTCACCCGGACCAACCGGACGACGGAGTACTACCAGTACGTCGACACTCCGGCGGGCACCTTCTGGTCGGCGTCGCAGACCGGCACGACCGCCACCGAGGAGTTCTCGATCACCGTGGGCGTCCCGTTCGCCGAGGCCCGCTTCTTCCGAGGCCGCGACACCGACCGCCGCGAGCTCTCCCGCTGCCCCGACGAGTCCTGCTGCCGGCGCGCCCCGTCGGAGCTCGCCGCGCGCTGGGACGGCAACGCCTGGCCGAGCGCGCGCCTGCACGCGCACGTGCTCGCGCCGCTGCCGTCGGGGACCTTCCCCGGCATCGACGACGCCGAGGTCTACGAGTTCCTCGACGCGCACGCTCGCGAGTCCTGACCGCTCCCGCGAGACGCCGCTCCGGTGCGCCTGGGTCGGCGTGCCGCGTACCCGGGCGCGTCCCGCGGAAGGGCGGGAGTCGTCAGTCCGAGATGAGGGCGCGGGCCGTTCCCTCGTCGAGGATGAGGTCGGTGATGAGGCCGGCCGCCAGGGCGCCGCGCAGGCCC
The DNA here is from genome assembly GCF_002930875.1 of Rathayibacter sp. AY1A5. Lineage (NCBI taxonomy): Bacteria > Bacillati > Actinomycetota > Actinomycetes > Micrococcales > Microbacteriaceae > Rathayibacter > Rathayibacter sp. AY1A5. The sequence continues at coordinate 86,653 of NZ_PSTM01000001.1, forward strand.
GGCAGCTTCGAGGCGCCCGACACGACGCAGATCCGGCGCGACGCGCGGCGCACCGTGGAGAGGTCCGGACCGCTTGCACGTTCGTTCATGGGGATGTCGTCCCAGCTGCCGTCGGACCGGTAGAACACCGTCGCGACGTCGCCGACGACCCCGGAGCCGCTAAGCGAGGTGAAGTCGCTCGGCTCCAGGTAGCCGCCGATGTAGACCTTCGAGGGGACCGCCGCGAACGGCGACCCGAGCCCGAACAGCGCCACGTCCATCCGCTGCTGCAGCTCCAGGACCCGTCGGGTGGAGCGCTCGCGCCACACCGCCTGCTTGGTGGTCGGGTCGTCGAAGAACGCCGGCACCGGGAACTGCTGGACCTTCGCCGCGTAGGCGTCACCGAAGCGGCGGAGGATCTCGCTCGAGTAGTTGATGCCCGTGGTCTCGGTGTTGCCGGCGCCGTTCAGCTGCACGATCTGCGTGTTGTGCGTCTCCTTGGCGATCAGGTGGCGGCTGATCGCGCTCATCGTGGAGCCCCAGGCGATGCCGACGATCATGTTCGAGTCGATGAACTGCCCGAGGATCCTCGCTGCGGACAGGGCGACCCGCTCGAGCCGGTCGATCTCGCTGGTGTGGTCCGGCACCGGAACGATGTGCGCCGTGATGTCGAAGTGGGACCGCACCTCGGCCGAGAGGGCGCTCGCCCGGTCGAGGGGGGAGCGGATCTGGATGTCGACCAGGCCGGTCGCGCGGGCGTGCGAGAGCAGGCGCGAGACGGAGGAGCGCGACGTGTGCAGCTCGTGCGCGATCGCGTCCATCGTCAGATCCTGCATGTAGTACAGCTGGGCCGCACGCAGCGCGTCCCGCGTCTTGTCGGGATGGGTCGCGTGGGTCGTCTCGTCGAGTTCGACGACCGGTCTCACCGGGGTCATAGCGCTCCCTGCACGGATTTCCACCCGTCTTGACCGGATGTGTTGTCGGGTCAAGGATGGCTGTATTCCTCCGCGAAATCAATCGGTCATCTCCCCGGTGCACGCTGGTGCGGAGGCCTCGACGACACCCCTACGACACGAAGGCGAGTACGAAGTGGCACAGTCCGACGGAACTCCCGGAAACTCCGCTCTGCGCGAGAGCGTCGCTGCTCTCCGCGACAACCCCCGCGCCACGGTCCTGGTCATCGGCGGTGGCATCAACGGCATCGGGACCTTCCGCGAGCTCGCGCTCAACGGCGTCGACGTCGCCCTCGTCGAGCGCGGCGACTACGTCTCCGGTGCCTCGAGCGCCTCGAGCCACATGATCCACGGCGGCATCCGCTACCTCGAGAACGGCGAGTTCCGACTCGTCAACGAGGGCGTGCACGAGCGCAACGGCCTGCTGAAGATCGCTCCCCATTACGTGAAGCCGCTGCAGACGACGATCCCGATCTACTCGACGTTCTCGGGCATCCTCGCGGCTCCGCTGCGCTTCCTGACCCACAAGTCGGGCAAGCCGCAGGAGCGCGGTGCGCTGCTGATCAAGGTCGGCCTCACGATGTACGACTTCTTCTCCCGCGACGGCGGCACGGTCCCGCGCCACCAGTTCCACGGGCGCAAGCGCTCGCTGAACGAGCTCCCCAAGCTCGACCCGAAGATCAAGTACACCGCCACCTACTTCGACGCCTCCGTGCACGAGCCCGAGCGCCTCGCGCTCGACGTGCTCCACGACGCGCTGATCGGCGGCAGGAAGGCCCGCGCGGCCAACTACGTCGAGGCCGTCGGCGCCGACGAGAAGGGCGTCGTCCTCCGCGACCGCGAGTCCGGCGAGGAGTTCACCTTCGCGGCGGACGTCGTCGTCAACGTCTCCGGACCGTGGACCGACTTCACCAACACGGCCCTCGGCACGTCCACGAAATTCATGGGCGGCACCAAGGGCTCGCACATCGTGCTCGACAACCCCGAGCTGGTCGAGGCCTGCGAGGGACGCGAGATGTTCTTCGAGCACAGCGACGGACGCATCGTCCTCATCTACCCGCTCAAGGGCCGCGTGATGGTCGGCACGACCGACATCGACGCCGACCCCACGAAGCCGGCGGTGTGCACGGAGGAGGAGATCGACTACTTCTTCGAGCTCGTCAACCACGTCTTCCCGGCCATCCGCGTGGACCGCTCGCAGATCGTCTTCAAGTTCTCCGGCATCCGCCCGCTGCCCCGCCACGACGACGAGGCCCCGGGCTTCGTCTCCCGCGACTACCGCATCGAGCCCTCGACGCTCCCCGGCAACGGCTCGCCCGTGCTCAGCCTGGTCGGCGGCAAGTGGACGACGTTCCGCGCCCTGTCGGAGCACCTCTCGAACGAGGTCTTCAAGCGGATCGGCGTGACCCGTCGCGTCTCCACCGTGAAGACCCCCATCGGAGGCGGCAAGGGCTTCCCGCGCACCGACGCGTCCCGCGCGCAGTGGATCAGCCAGCACCGCTCCGGGCTCTCCTCGGCCCGCACGGGCCAGCTGCTCGAGCGCTACGGCACCCGGGCGCAGGAGGTCATCGAGGCCCTGGCCGACGGACACGACGAGGCGCTCGACTTCGACAAGGACTTCACCACCGGTGAGATCCGCTACCTCGCCCAGCGCGAGAGCGTGGTGCACCTCATCGACCTGGTGATGCGCCGCACCAACCACGCCTTCACGGGCGGCCTGAGCCGCGAGCTCCTCGAGGAGCTCGCCGAGCACACGGGCGCCGTGCTGGGCTGGGACGACGCCGCCCGCGCGTCGGAGGTCGACGCGACCATCGCACACCTCAAGGAGTACAACGGCGTCGACGTCGGGGGCACCTCGGTGCAGACCCCGACGGCCGTGCCCGCCTCCTGATCGGCGGTCAGGCGCGGATCGACGGAAGCCCCGGACCGAGGATCACCTCGACCGGGGCTTCCGTCGTGACAACGCACAAACGTGCACGCGCCGTTCCTTGTCGCTAGGACAGGGCGCCGATAACTTCACACCGTCGGGCATCGAAGCCCGCCGCGGACGCCTGTGCGCGTCCGTCTTACGAAAAGGAAAAGGTCAACGTGGACAATCTCGGAGTGGTCTTCCTCGCCGAAGTCGTGGGAACGGCCATGCTCGTGCTCCTCGGCTGCGGTGTCGTCGCCAACGTCGCGCTCGTGAAGAGCAAGGGTCTCAACGGCGGAACCCTCATGGTCAACATCGGCTGGGGCTTCGCGGTCTTCGCCGGTGTGATCGTCTCGTACAACTCGGGGGCGCACCTCAACCCCGCGGTCACCCTGGGCCTCGTCGCGAGTGGAGCGACCGAGTTCGGTTCCGGCGTGCCCGTCAACATCGTCTCGATCCTCGTCTACATCCTCGCCCAGATGATCGGTGCGATCCTCGGTGCCGTCTTCTGCTGGCTCGCCTACAAGCAGCACTTCGACGAGGAGCCCGACGCGGCCAACAAGCTCGGCGTCTTCTCGACCGGTCCGGCGATCCGCTCGTACGGCTGGAACTTCGTCACCGAGGTCATCGGCACCTTCGTCCTCGTCTTCGTCGTCATCGGCTTCGGCGGCGGACGTCAGGGCGACGGCGGTCTGGCCGCGCTCGGCGCGCTGCCCGTCGCCATCCTGGTGATCGCGATCGGCGCCTCCCTCGGCGGCCCGACCGGCTACGCCATCAACCCCGCCCGCGACCTCGGCCCCCGCATCGCGCACGCGCTGCTGCCGATCAAGGGCAAGGGCTCGAGCGACTGGAGCTACGCCTGGGTGCCCGTCGCCGGCCCGATCGTCGGTGGAGTGCTCGCGGGCCTCGCCTCGCTCGTGCTGCTCCCGGTCCTCTAGACCGCCGCGCTTCCTTTCACCCCCGTTACGAAGGAGTAATCATTCATGGCTGACTACGTCATCGCTATCGACCAGGGGACCACGTCGTCCCGCGCGATCATCTTCGACAAGAAGGGATCGATCGTCTCCACCGGCCAGAAGGAGCACGAGCAGATCTTCCCGCGCGCCGGCTGGGTCGAGCACGACCCGATCGAGATCTGGAACAACGTCCGCGAGGTGATCGGCCAGGCTCTCTCCCGCGCCGACCTGACCCGCCACGACATCGCCTCCGTCGGCATCACCAACCAGCGCGAGACCGCTGTCGTCTGGGACAGGACGACCGGCAAGCCCGTCTACAACGCCATCGTCTGGCAGGACACCCGCACCCAGTCGATCGTCGACCGCCTCGCCGGCGACGAGGGCGCTGACCGCTTCAAGTCGATCGTGGGCCTCCCGCTCGCGACCTACTTCTCCGGCACCAAGATCGTCTGGATCCTCGAGAACGTCGAGGGTGCGCGCGAGAAGGCCGAGGCGGGCGACCTGATCTTCGGCACGACGGACACCTGGGTCCTCTGGAACCTGACCGGCGGCATCGACGGCGGCGTCCACAAGACCGACGTCACCAACGCCTCCCGCACCCTGTTCCTCGACCTCGAGACCCTCGAGTGGCGCGACGACATCCTCGAGGCCTTCGGGGTCCCGAAGTCGATGCTCCCCGAGGTCTGCTCCTCCTCCGAGGTCTACGGCCACGTCGAGTCGTCGTCGCTGCTGCGCGAGGTCCCGATCGCCGGCATCCTCGGCGACCAGCAGGCCGCGACCTTCGGCCAGGCGGCGTTCGACCCGGGCGAGGCGAAGAACACCTACGGCACCGGCAACTTCCTGATCTTCAACACGGGCACCGAGATCGTCCACTCGAAGAACGGTCTGCTCACCACCATCGGCTACAAGCTCGGCGACGGCGAGGTGCACTACGCGCTCGAGGGCTCGATCGCGGTCTCCGGCTCGCTGATCCAGTGGCTGCGCGACAACCTGGGCCTCATCGGCTCGGCCCCCGAGGTCGAGGCGCTGGCCGCCACGGTCGAGGACAACGGAGGCGCGTACTTCGTGCCCGCCTTCTCGGGTCTGTTCGCCCCCTACTGGCGCTCCGACGCCCGCGGAGCCCTCGTCGGCCTCACCCGCTACGTCAACAAGGGCCACATCGCCCGCGCCGCGCTCGAGGCGACCGCCTTCCAGACCCGCGAGGTCCTGGACGCGGTCAACGCCGACTCCGGCGTCCCCCTGCAGGAGCTCAAGGTCGACGGCGGAATGATCGCCAACAACCTGCTCATGCAGTTCCAGGCCGACATCCTCGGCGTCCCGGTCGTCCGACCGGTCGTTGCGGAGACCACCGCGCTCGGAGCGGCCTACGCGGCCGGTCTCGCGGTCGGCTTCTGGGAGAACCTCGACGACCTGCGACAGAACTGGCAGGAGGACTCGCGCTGGACCCCGCAGATGGACCAGGACGAGGCCGCCCGCCAGTACCGCCTCTGGAAGAAGGCCGTCACCAAGACCTTCGACTGGATCGACGAGGACGTGCAGTAGTTCCTTCCGCGGCAGTCCCTGCCTGCCGCGGCGCGGTCGGCTCATCGAGGTGGTCGCGTCTCGGGGAGCGGGTTCCGTCCGGCTAGGGGACGACGCTGACACGCGTCCTCCCCGTTCGCCTTGCGCGACGAGCGGATGGCGTGAGTCCGTTCACGTGAAGCGCCCTGTCCGACCCTCGGGTCGGGTGGGGCGCTTCGTCGTTCCGACGACGGCGCAACGGCTATCGCAACGGGGTGGTTCGGGGACACCCATGCTGGTCGAGTGGTCGCCGCAGCCGGCTCATCGAGACCCGGCACTTCGGACCTGCATGCTGGTCGCGTAGTCGCTGCAGGCGGCTTATCGAGACCCGGACCGGGCGGGGCCTCAGTCCGCCGACAGCCCGAGCTGCGCGTCCAGCTCGTCCAGGGAGCCGATCCGGCGCACGCCCAGCTCGACCGCCTCGGGCGGCAGCTCGCGGCCGTGCTCGGGACCGCCGACGCGGTCGAGCCAGACGCCGCGCAGGCCCGCAGCGGCCGCTCCGACGGCGTCGGTGCCGAGCCGGTCGCCGACGTAGAGGGCCTCCTCCGGAGAGACCCCGAACCGCTCGCAGGCGATCGCGAAGATCCGCGCGTCCGGCTTGGCGACGCCGACGTCGCCGGAGGCGATCACGTGCTCGAAGCGACCGGAGAGGCCCGTGCCCTCGATCTTCCCCCGCTGGAAGTCGAGCACGCCGTTGGTGATGACGCCGAGGCGGACTCCGGCGGCGTCGAGCCGGTCGAGGGCGGGCAGCGCGTCGTCGTGGAGGGTCCAGGCGGCGACGTAGTGTTCGAGGTACCCGCGGAACCAGGAGCTCGCCTCCTCGGGAGTCAGCCCGACTCCGGCCTCCGCGGCGAAGTCCGTGGCGCGCGCCCGGCGCTGGCCCTCGTAGTCGAGCTCGCCCGCGAGGTAGCGGTGGTAGTGCTCCTCCTCGAGCAGGTGCCAGCGGCGCTGCACGTCGGCCGGCTCGCCGGCGTAGGCGGCGCCGAGCGAGGCGGCGTACGCGACGATCCCCTCCCGCACAGCGCGGGCATGGGCGAAGAGGGTGTCGTCGAGGTCGAAGAGCGCGAGCCGCAGCACGGCCGCCTCAGCGGACGCGGCGGAGGAGGCCGACGGAGTCGTAGACGGCGGCGAGCGTGCGCTCCGCGGTCTCGGACGCGCGGTCGGCGGCGAGGGAGAGGACCCGGTCGAGCTCGGCCGGGTCGGCGAGCAGCTCCGCGGTCCGCGCTCGGATCGGGTCGAAGGTGGCGGCGACCACCTCGACGAGGCCCTTCTTGAGGTCCCCGTAGCCGCGGCCCGCGTACTCCTGCTCCAGCGACTCGACGGAGCGGTCGGCGAGGACCGAGTAGATCGTCAGCAGGTTCGAGACGCCGGGCTTCGCCGCCCGGTCGAAGCGCACCTCCGACTCGGTGTCCGTCACGGCGCGCATGATCTTCTTCGCGGTCGACTTCGGCTCGTCGAGCACGCTGAGCAGGCCCGCATCCGACTCCGCCGACTTCGACATCTTGGCGCCCGGGTTCTGCAGGTCGAAGATCTTCGCGGTCTCGCGCACGATGTGGGGCTCCGGCACGGCGAAGGTCTCGCCGAAGCGCGAGTTGAAGCGTGCGGCGAGATCGCGGGTGAGCTCCAGGTGCTGGCGCTGGTCCTCGCCGACCGGCACCGCGTCCGTCTGGTACAGCAGGATGTCGGCCGCCATCAGGATCGGGTAGGTGAACAGGCCCACCGAGGCGGCCTCAGCGCCCTGCTTCGCCGACTTGTCCTTGAACTGCGTCATCCGGCTGGCCTCGCCGAAGCCGGTCAGGGTGTTGAGGACCCACGCGAGCTCGGCGTGAGCGGGCACGTGGGACTGGATGAAGAGGGTCGAGCGCGCGGGGTCGATGCCCGCGGCGATGTACTGCGCGGCGGTCGCGCGGGTGCGCTCGCGGAGCTGCTGCGGATCCTGCGGGACCGTGATCGCGTGCAGGTCGACGACGCAGAAGTAGGCGTCGAAGTCCTCCTGCATCGCGACCCACTGGGTGAGCGCGCCGATGTAGTTACCGAGGTGCAGCGACCCGGAGGAGGGCTGCATGCCGGAGAAGATGACGGGCTTGGCGCCCGGGGTGCTGGGAGTCATGGGTGGCCTCGAGGGGTCGGTTCGCGGGGGAGAGGGTCAGAGCTCGTAGTCGACGACCACGGGGGAGTGGTCGGACCAGCGGGTGTCGTAGGAGGCGGCGCGGTCGACCTCGTAGCTGCGGGCGAGGTCGGCGAGCGCGGGCGTGGCGAGCTGGTAGTCGAGGCGCCAGCCGGTGTCGGTGTCGAAGGCCTGACCGCGCTGCGACCACCACGTGTACGGCCCGGGCACCTCGCCCGCGAACCGGCGGCCGATGTCGACCCAGCCCAGTCCGGCACCGGCGTTGTAGTCCGGGTCGCCCTCGGCGCCGACGAAGCGGTCGACGTAGGCGCGCTCCTCCGGGAGGAAGCCGGCCTTCTTGACGTTGCCCTTCCAGTTCTTGATGTCGAGCGTGCGGTGGCCGACGTTGAGGTCGCCCATCACCACGGCGAGCTCGCTGTGCGCCTGGATCTCGGGCAGGCGCGCCTCCATCGCGTCGAGGAAGCGGTACTTCTCGACCTGCTTGGGGGTGCCGACCTCGCCGGAGTGGACGTAGGTGGAGACGACGGTGAGCGAGCGGCCGCCGACCTCGTAGTCGGCCTCGAGCCAGCGTCCGGCCGAGTCGAAGTCGTCGGCGCCGAAGGTCACGCGGTGGATCGTGGCGCGTCTGCGCGAGGCGAGAGCGACTCCGGCGCGCCCCTTGGCGGTCGCCTCGTCGTGCAGCACGTCCCACTCGTCCCCGAGGAGCCCCGTGAGGTCGTCCGTGGAGGCGCGGACCTCCTGCAGGGCCAGGACGTCGACGTCGCGGGCGGCGAGCCAGTCGCCCATCCCCTTGCGGTAGGCGGCGCGGACGCCGTTCACGTTGACGGAGGCGATGCGGAGGGTGCTGCGAGTCACCGGAGCAGTCTATTCGGAGCCGCGGAGCGGGCCGCCCGGCCGCGCTCGCACCCCGGAACGCGGAAGCCGGCGGCCGCCTCGCGCCACTCCCTCGGAGAGGGGAAGGAGCGCGGAGGCGACCGCCGGCGGGACCGCTCAGGACGGTCGGTCGGAGGGGATCAGGCGGGGACGGCCTGCGCGGTGGCGGGCTCGGGCACCTCGGCGACCACGGGGGCGCGCTTGATGCTCTTCGCGATGATCACGCACACGGCCGTGACGACCATGCCCACCAGGATGGCGACCAGGTAGAGGATCGGCTGCCCGACGAGCCCGGTGACCCAGACTCCGCCGTGCGGGGCGCGGAGGGTGGATCCGAAGAGCGCGACGAGCGCACCCGTGACGGCCGAGCCGACCATGGCGGACGGGATCACGCGCAGCGGGTCGACCGCGGCGAACGGGATGGCCCCCTCCGAGATGAAGGACGCGCCCAGCAGGTAGGCGGCCTTGCCGTTCTGGCGCTCGGCGTCCGTGAACAGGCGCTTGCGGAGCGTCGTGGCGAGGGCCAGACCCAGCGGCGGGGTCATGCCGGCGGCCATGACGATCGCCATCACCTTGAACTGCACGGAGTTCGGGTCGCCGTCGGCGGGGACGGAGGCGAGGCCGGTGGTCGCGAAGGCGTAGGCCACCTTGTTGACCGGACCGCCCATGTCGAACGCCATCATGAGGCCGAGGATGATCCCCAGGATGATCAGGTTGCCGCCCGAGAGGCCCGAGAGCCAGGACGACAGGCCCTCGCTCAGTGCGCGGAGCGGCGCTCCGAGCACCACGAACATCAGGAAGCCGGTGATGAAGGTGGCGATCAGGGGGATGATCACGACGGGCATCAGCGACTTGAACGCCGCGGGGAGCTTGATCCGCGAGATGTAGAGGGCCGCGTAGCCGGCGATGAAGCCGGAGGCGAGGCCGCCCAGGAAGCCCGCGCCGACGGTGACCGCGACCGCGCCGCCGAGGAAGCCCGGCGCGATGCCGGGACGGTCGGCGATGCCGAAGGCGATGAAGCCCGAGAGCACCGGCACCAGGAAGGCGAAGGTCGCGCTTCCGATGAGGAACATCACTCCGGCCCAGTCCGTGATGTTCGCGACGTTGAAGCCGTCGTCGATGATCTGCTGGGCCGTGAAGTCGACGATGCGGTAGCCGCCGAACAGGAACGACAGCGCGATCAGCAGACCGCCCGCCGCGACGAACGGGATCATGTAGGAGACGCCGGTCATCAGGTTCTGGCGGATGCGCGTGCCGACGCCGACCTTCTTCGGCGCGGCGGGGGCCGCGGCCGGAGTCGAGCGGGCGGGGGCGGACGCGGCGGAGCCGGAGCCGCGGAGGGCCAGAGCGCGGTCGAGGACCTCGTCCGGCTTGGACAGGGCCTCGGCGACGCCCACCTGGAGGATCGGCTTGCCGGCGAAGCGGTCCTTGCCGCGGACCTCGAGGTCGGCGGCGAGGATGACGACGTCCGCGGCGGCGATGTCGGCCGCGGTCATCTCGTCCGAGCCGGCCGCGCCCTGGGTCTCGACGTGGATCGGGTAGCCGCGCTTCTTCGCGGCCTGCTCGAGCGCCTCCGCGGCCATGTAGGTGTGGGCGATGCCCGCGATGCAGCTGGTCACGGCGACGAAGCGCGGGCCGGAGGCGGGGCTCGCGGCGGGCGCGTCCTGCACCTTCGCGACGGCGCGGTCGATGACGTCCGCCGCCTTCGCGAGCGCCTCCGACGTGCCCACCTCGAGGGTGGGCTTCCCGGCGAAGCGCTCCTTGCCGCGGACCTCGAGGTCGGCGGCGAGGATCACGACGTCGGCGTCGGCGATGGTCCGGTCCGACATGGGATCGGAGCCCGCGGCGCCCTGGGTCTCGACCTGGATCTCGTACCCCTTCTTCTTCGCGGCCTGCTCGAGGGCCTCGGCCGCCATGTAGGTGTGCGCGATGCCGGCGATGCAGCTCGTGACGGCGACGATCCTCATGAGACGACGACCTCTCGGGCGATGATGTCCGCGACCTCCTGGCCGCTGGCGGCGGCGCGGAGGGAACCGGTAAAGGACTCGTGGATCAGCTTGCGGGCGAGCTGGGCGAGGATCTTGAGGTGCGCCTGGTCGGCGCCGTCCGGAGCCGCGATCAGGAAGATCAGGTCGGCCGGGCCGTCGGGGGCGCCGAAGTCGACGCCCTGCTTCGCGATTCCGACCGCCACGCTGGGCGAGACGACGTGGGAGGAGCGGGCGTGGGGGATCCCGATGCCGCCGGGCATGCCGGTCGCCATCTGCGACTCGCGGTCGCGGACGTCGGCGAGGAAGCCGTCGAGGTCGGTGACGCGGCCGGCATCGGCGAGCGTCTTCGCGAGCTGCGCGGTGGCCTCGTCCTTCGTGGCGGCGGTGAGGTCGACGATGACCGTCGACGCCTCGGTGAGAGCAGTCATGCGCTCAGTTCTCCAATCGGGAGGGTGGGGTCGGGGTTCTCGACGACGGAGACGTCGTCGAGGCGGAGGGAGTCGGGACCCGGGGCTTCGCTGCCCGGGAGCTGGACGGCGGCGGTACCCCACGCGACTGCTGTCGCGAGGCGCTCCGCCTCCGTGGCGTCGACGGCCGAGAGGTAGCCGGCGAGCGTGCTGTCGCCGGCGCCGACGGTGCTGAGGGGCACGACGGCGGGGGCGCCCGCCCACCACGACGCGTGCGCCGTGACGAGGAGGGCGCCGTGCTCTCCGAGGCTGACGAGCGCTCGCGCGTCGGGCAGCTGCAGGAGTTCACGGGCTCCGGCGACGACGTCTCCGACCGTCGTCAGGGAGCGGCCGAGGAGCTCCTCGAGCTCCTCGAGGTTGGGCTTCACCAGGGTGGCGGTGCCGGCCGCGATGATCGCGGTCAGGGGGGCTCCCGAGGTGTCGACGGCGAGGGGGACGCCGAAGTGCAGGGCGAGGCGGCCGAGAGCGGGGTAGAAGTCCGCTCCCAGTCCCGGGGGGACGCTGCCGCAGGCGACGAGCCAGCGGGGCGAGGCCGAGACGTGCTCGCCGATCAGCGCGGAGAGGGCGTGAGCCTCCTCCTCCGTGACGGCGGGGCCGGGCTCGTTGATCTTGGTGGTGCGGCCCGTCCGGTCGTCGACCACGGTGATGTTGGTGCGGATCGGGTGGGCGATCGCCGCACTGGCCGAGCGGACTCCGGCGGCCCGGAGCATCGTGGACAGGTCGACGCCGGTGGAGGCGTCGGCCGGGTAGACCGCGGTCGCCTCGACGCCGTTGCGCGCGAGGGCACGGGCGACGTTGACGCCCTTGCCGGCCGGGTCGCGCCGCACGTCGTGCGCGCGGTTGACCTCGCCGACGGCGAAGCCGCTCGTGGAGAGGGTGACGTCGATGCTCGGGTTGGCGGTGACGGTGACGATCATGCGCGGACGACCTCCGGGCCGGCCGACTCGATGTCGTCGGCGAGCTCGTCGTCGACATCGGCGTCGGTGATGACGGTGTCGACCGCGGTCAGCGGAGCGACGTGCCCGAAGTCCTGCCGGCCGAACTTCGAGTGGTCGGCGAGGACCACGACCCGGCGCGCGGAGGCGATGATCGCGGACTTGACGACGGCCTCATCGAGATCGGGGGTGGTGAGCCCGCGCTCGAGGCTGAGGCCGTTCGTGCCGATGAAGGCGACGTCCACCGAGACCGTGGAGAGGGCCTGGGCGGCCCACGGCCCGACGGCGGCCTGCGTGACTCCGCGCAGGTGCCCGCCGATGAGGTGGAGGTCGATGTTGGGCCGGCCGACGAGCGCCATCGCGACGGGGAGGGAGTGGGTGACGACCGTCAGCCGGCGGTCCAGGGGGAGCAGCTCCGCCAGCCGCACCGTGGTGGTGCCGGCGTCGATGGCGATCGAGCCGCCGTCGGGCACCTCGGCGAGGGCCGCGGTGGCGATGCGGTCCTTCTCGCCGGCGAGGTGTCCCTCGCGGGCGGCGACCTCGGGCTCGATGCCCAGCCGCTCGACGGGGATGGCTCCGCCGTGCGCACGGCGCAGCAGGCCCCGCTTCTCGAGGCTGGTGAGATCGCGGCGGATCGTCTCCGGCGTCACGGCGAGGGAGAGGGCGAGGTCGCGGACCTCGACACGCCCGTCGGTGCGGGCGCGGTCCAGGATCGCCTGGTGCCGCTCCGGTGCGTACATGTGGACTCCGTCGTCTCGCCGTGGGTGGTGCGCCGGATCCGCGGTGTCGTTGCCGACCTCGGATCTGCGTTTACCTCTTTTTAGACCCGTTCAGGAGGGAAGTCAACAGAAACGGACAGAATCGGCAGGCGGAATCGGGCGCGGCGACGCCGGGAAGACCGGGAAGCGGACCGCCGGGTCAGGCGGCGAGCTGCTCGAGCTCCTCCTCGAGCTGCGCGAGCTGGCGCTCCAGGCGCCGTCGTTTCAGGAGGGACGCCTCCGGCAGCGCGGCGCGAAGCCGCTCGCGCTCGGCCTCGGCGAGGGTGCGGCGCGCGGTGCGCAGCTGCTCCTCCCGCTCCTTCTCGCGCTCCTCCGGCGTGAGCTTGCGCGCCGAGATCCCGGCGTCGCTCATCCCGACGGAGATCCACGACGCGGCGATCAGGATCACCTGGCAGACGAGGTTGAACCAGATCAGCAGACCGATGAGGACCGCGAACGAGGCGAGCAGCGGATTGCGGGAGGCGCCGCCCAGCAGCTGCGTTCCGAGGACCTTGAGCGCGCCGAGAGCGATCCCGCCGAGCAGCGACCCCGCCCAGAGGTTCTTCCAGGGGATCGAGATGCCCGAGAGGATGCGGAAGGAGCCGGCGAGGGTGCCCGTGTCCAGGGCGAGCATGATCAGCAGGCCGACCGCGCTGCCGGCGAGACGGGCCGGCATCGACTCGCTGCCGATCCCGAGGAAGCCGAACGCCACGTCCACCAGCGAGGTCGAGAACACGGAGAGACCCGCCGAGACCAGCAGCACCGCCCCGAAGACCAGGGCGAGCCCCGCGTCCTTGAGCTTGAGCAGGACGAAGAGGGTCGTGGGTCCGGGGAGCGAGAAGAGCAGCCGGACCGCCTGGCGCAGGCTCCCCAGGAAGTTCAGCGCCGTCCAGAGCAGGCCGGCGGCCGCGATCGCACCCGTCCAGCCGAGGATCGACGAGTCGAGCAGGTCGTCCACCGACACGAGCGCGTTCTTCCCGCCGATCAGGCCGGGGACGGAGCGGGTCACCAGATCGAGGAGGGAGTCGCGCAGCACCGAGTCGTCGCGCACCCAGAAGCCGAAGACGGCGAAGAAGACGAAGAGCGCCGCGAAGACCGCGAACAGGGCCTGGAAGGCGAGTCCGGAGGCGAAGAGGGGCCCGCCGGTCTCGGAGTAGTGGAGCATCACCCGCACCGGCCGCGTCCGCATGACCCGCTCGAACAGGCCCGGGATCCCGCGGGGAGTGTCGGCCGCCTCGGTCATTCCTCCAGCGTACTGAGGCCTCGCGGCGCTCCCGTGCACGCGCCCGCCTGCACGCAGGAACGCGTCCGGCCCGCCGGATCCGAGGATCCCGGCGGGCCGGACGCGTTCGCGAGGGGGAGGATCAGGCGCGGCCGCGGATGACGGCCTGCTTCACCTCGGCGATCGCCTGCGTGATCTGGATGCCGCGCGGGCACGCCTCCGTGCAGTTGAAGGTCGTGCGGCAGCGCCACACGCCCTCCTTGTCGTTGAGGATGTCCAGGCGCGCTCCACCGGCGTCGTCGCGCGAGTCGAAGATGAAGCGGTGGGCGTTCACGATCGCCGCGGGGCCGAAGTACTGCCCGTCGGTCCAGAACACGGGGCAGGACGACGTGCACGCGGCGCAGAGGATGCACTTCGTGGTGTCGTCGAAGCGGGCGCGGTCGGCGACCGACTGCACGCGCTCCTTGCCCTTGGGCGCCGGGGTGTTGGCGACCAGGAACGGCTGCACCTCGCGGTAGGAGGCGAAGAACGGCTCCATGTCGACGACGAGGTCCTTCTCGAGGGGCAGGCCCTTGATCGCCTCGATGTAGATCGGCTGCGAGATGTCGAGATCCTTGATCAGCGTCTTGCAGGCCAGGCGGTTGCGGCCGTTGATCCGCATCGCGTCGGATCCGCAGATGCCGTGCGCGCACGAGCGGCGGAAGGTCAGCGATCCGTCCTGGTCCCACTTGATGCGGTGCAGGGCGTCGAGGACGCGGTCGGTCGAGTACATCTCGACGTCGAAGTCCTGCCAGCGCGGCTCGGCGTCCACCTCGGGGTCGAAGCGGCGGATGATGAACGTGACGGTGAACGCCTCCGGGGCCGCAGGGGCGGCGGGCGGCTGCTCGAGGGTAGCGGTCGACATGGCTAGTACTTCCTCTCCATCGGCTGGTACCGGGTGATCACGACGGGCTTCCAGTCGAGCCGGATGTGGTCACCGGCGTCGGAGGAGTGGGCGTCACCGGAGAGGTACGCCATCGTGTGCTGCATGTAGTTCTCGTCGTCGCGCTTCGGGAAGTCGTCGCGCATGTGGCCGCCGCGGCTCTCCTTGCGGTTGCGCGCCGAGTAGACGACGACCTCGGCGAGGTCGAGCAGGAAGCCCAGCTCGACGGCCTCGAGGAGGTCGGTGTTGAAGCGCTTGCCCTTGTCCTGCACCGAGATGTTGCGGAACCGGTCGCGCAGGCGCTGGATGGTCCCGGTGACGGCCTCGAGGGATTCGTCGGTGCGGAACACCTGGGCGTTCTTGTCCATCTCGTCCTGCAGCTCCTTGCGGATCGCGGCGATCCGCTCGGTGCCGGTCGCGGAGCGGAGCGAGGCGAGCATGTCGCGGATCGCGCCGGCCGGGTCGGCGGGCAGGGGGGTGAAGTCGACCGTCTTCGTGTAGTCGGCGGCGTTGTTGCCGCTGCGCTTGCCGAAGACGTTGATGTCGAGGAGGGAGTTGGTGCCGAGGCGGTTGGAGCCGTGCACCGAGACGCACGCGCACTCGCCGGCGGCGTAGAGGCCGGGGACGACGGTCGTGTTGTCCGAGAGCACCTCGGCCTTGACGTTGGTCGGGATGCCGCCCATCGCGTAATGCGCGGTCGGCATGACGGGGACCGGCTCGACGACGGGGTCGACGCCCAGGTAGGTGCGGGCGAACTCGGTGATGTCGGGGAGCTTGGTCTCGAGGACCTCGGCGCCCAGGTGGGTGCAGTCCAGCAGCACGTAGTCCTTGTGCGGTCCGGCGCCGCGGCCCTCCGCCACCTCCTGGACCATGCAGCGGGCGACGATGTCGCGCGGCGCGAGGTCCTTGATGGTGGGGGCGTAGCGCTCCATGAAGCGCTCGCCCGAGGCGTTGCGGAGGATCGCACCCTCTCCTCGCGCTCCCTCGGTGAGGAGGATGCCGAGGCCGGCGAGGCCGGTCGGGTGGAACTGGAAGAACTCCATGTCCTCCAGGGGGAGGCCCTTGCGCCAGATGATGCCGACGCCGTCGCCGGTGAGGGTGTGCGCGTTGGAGGTGGTCTTGTAGATCTTGCCGAAGCCGCCGGTCGCGAAGATGATCGCCTTCGCCTGGAAGACGTGCAGCTCGCCCGTGGCCAGCTCGTAGGCGACGACGCCGGAGGGCTTGGCCACTCCGTCGACCTCGGTCATCACCAGGTCGAGGACGTAGAACTCGTTGTAGAAGTTGATGCCGAGCCGGACGCAGTTCTGGAACAGCGTCTGCAGGATCATGTGGCCGGTGCGGTCGGCCGCATAGCAGGCCCGGCGGACGGGCGCCTTGCCGTGGTCGCGGGTGTGGCCGCCGAAGCGGCGCTGGTCGATCTTGCCCTCCTCGGTGCGGTTGAAGGGCAGGCCCATGTTCTCGAGGTCGATGACCGCGTCGATGGCCTCCTTCGCGAGGATCTCGGCTGCGTCCTGGTCGACGAGGTAGTCGCCGCCCTTGACGGTGTCGAAGGTGTGCCACTCCCAGCTGTCCTCCTCGACGTTCGCGAGGGCGGCGGCCATGCCGCCCTGCGCCGCTCCGGTGTGGGAGCGGGTCGGGTACAGCTTCGAGATCACGGCCGTCTTCGCCTTGGGGCCGGCCTCGATGGCCGCGCGCATCCCGGCACCGCCGGCGCCGACGATGACGACGTCGAACTGGTGGTAGTGGACGCCGTCGGGTCCGACGGTCTGCGCGAAGGCGCTCTGGTCGGCGCCGGTGTGGGAGTGGCCTGGTGTGCTCACGGGGTGGGTGCTCCGTCGTACGGGGATGGGAGGGGGAGGTGCCGGGACGCGGTGCCGCGAACCGGGAGGGGCGCGGGCCCCTCTCCGATCCGCGGCACCGTGGTCACGCTGCGCAGAAGGAGGGCAGCAGGTCCGCGGCGGTGCCGGCGGGGCACGGGTCGAACGCGAAGACGACCCAGGTGCCGAGCGCGATCAGCGCGACGACGGCGACGAGGATGCCGCCCTTGAAGGCCTTGGCCAGCAGGGGCGAGGTCGCGTAGTCGTTGACCAGCGTGCGCATGCCGTTGCCGCCGTGGATCAGCGCGAGCCATAGCATGAGGACGTCCCACCACTGCCAGAACGGATTCGCCAGCTTGCCGCCGACGAAGCCGAAGTCGATGGCCTTGATGCCGTCGCCCAGCAGCAGGTTGTAGATGAGGTGCCCGAAGATCAGGACGATCAGCACGACGCCGGAGGCGCGCATGTAGATCCAGCCCCACTTCTCCCAGTTGGTGCCGGAGGAGCGGGTCGGGGTGTGCGGGGTCCGCGGTGCGGCGACGGTGCTCAATGCGCACCCCCCTCGCTGAAGACGTTGATCAGGTGGCGCGGCGCGAAGCCGAGCATCAGCACGACCCAGAGGCCCATGACGACCCAGAAGAGGACGCGCTGGTTGCGGGTCGCCCAGCTCCAGAAGTCGACCAGGATGATCCGCAGGCCGTTCAGCGCGTGGAACGCGATGGCGCCCACGAGCCCGGTCTCGCCGAGTCCCATGATCGGATTCTTGTACGTGCCGATGACCGCGTTGTACGCCTCGGGGCTCACGGCGATGAGAGCGGAGTCGAGGACGTGGACGAGGAGGAAGAAGAAGATGGCGACACCGGTGATCCGGTGGAGCACCCATGACCACATGCCTTCGCGACCGCGGTACAGGGTGCCGGCCGGACGCCGGATCTTCCCCTGCTTCCGGGGTGCGAGGGTTTGAGCAGCTTGAACTGACACGAACAACCCTCCCTGGTTGTGCTCCGACGGCCTGACCTGTTCCCACGTCGCGTGGACGGGGACGGGGCGGGGAGCGACGAGAAACTCGCCCTCCGATTCTAAGCGCGCTCGCAGGCGGGCGCGGCTTAGGCGAGCCTTAGCTGCGGGGCAGGGCGAGGGCGGGCGCCCCCGCGGTCGCGTAGTGCGCGAGGAGCTCGTCGGTGAGCGCGCTCCAGGTGCGGTGGAGCACGCGGCGGCGGCCCGCCTCGCCGAGCCGGGCGCGCAGTGCGGGATCTCGGACCAGGCGCTCCACCTGCCGGCGGAGGTCGGAGTCGCTCTCGGGCGCGTAGAGCAGGCCGTCCACGCCGTGCTCGATGAGGTCGGTGGGGCCGCCCGCGTGCGGCGCGACCACCGCGGTGCCGGACGCCTGCGCCTCCTGGACCGTCTGGCCGAACGTCTCCTCCGTGCCGGTGTGCACGAAGACGTCGAGCGCGGCGAAGACCGCCGGCAGCCGGTCGCCGTCGAGCCGGCCGAGCATCCGCGCCGCCGGGCCGAGGGCGGCGGCGACCCGGGCGGAGGAGGGGCCGTAGCCGCCCACGACCAGCTCCGCGTGCGGGAGGGAGGCGAGCGCCGCCATCCGCTCCACCCTCTTCTCGGGGGAGAGGCGCCCGATGTAGCCGACGAGCGCGTCGTCGGCGCCGAGTCCGGCACGGACGGCCTGCGCGTAGGGGGAGGAGCGGCGGCGCGGGTGGAAGCGCTCGCTCTGCACGCCGCGGCCCCACAGGGCGGTGCGCTCGATGCCGGCGGCGGCGAGGTCGTCGAGGGCGCTCGTGGAGGGGGCGAGGGTCAGGTCCGCCCCGGCGTGGATCTGGCGGATCACCCGCCAGGCGAGGGCGCGGGCGCCGCGGATGCCGTAGCGGGCCGCGAATCGCGCGACGTCCGTCTGGTAGATCGCGACACTCGGCACCCCGAGCCGGCCGGCCGAGGCGATGGCGCGGGCGCCGAGGAGGAAGGGCGAGGCGACGTGCACCACGTCGGGCTCGAAGTCGGCCAGCTCCCGGGTGAGGGCGAGCGTGGGGATCCCGACCGGGAAGTCGCGGTAGGCGATCGCCGGGTGCTCCACGACGCGGTGGCCCGCGTAGTGGCCCGGCGCCCCCGCGGCCGGGCAGACGACGAGCGCCTCGATCCCGCGCTCCGCGAACTCGTCGAGCACCCGCAGGACGCTCGTGGTCACGCCGTTCAACGACGGCAGGAAGCTCTCGGTGACGACCGCGACTCTCACGCCCCGGACGCTACGGCGGCGGGATGAACGGCGGCGCGCGCCCGGGTGAACGGACGGTCGCGCTCGGGCTCCCTTGTATCCTGCGGACATGACATCACCTGAGACCGATGGCCGCGCCCCGCTCGACCGCTTCTACAGCGTGATCCCCGCCGGCGGGATCGGCTCGAGGCTGTGGCCGCTCTCCCGGGCCGACGCCCCGAAGTTCCTGCACGATCTGACGGGGTCGGGACAGACCCTCCTCCGCGACACCTGGGACCGCCTCGCGCCCATCTCGGGCGCCGACCGGATCATGGTCGTGACCGGGCGCGCGCACCGCGCCGCCGTCGAGGAGCAGCTCGAGAGCCTCGAGGACCTCAACGTCGTCCTCGAGAGCGAGCCGCGGGACTCGTCCGCCGCGATCGGCCTGGCCGCCGCCATCCTCGAGCGCCGCCAGCCCGGCGTGATCATCGGCTCGTTCGCCGCCGACCACGTCATCAGCGGTCAGCAGCTGTTCCACGACGCGGTCGCCGAGGCCGTCGTCGCGGCGGACGCGGGCTACATCGCGACCATCGGCATCACGCCGACCGAGCCTGCCGTGGGCTTCGGCTACATCCGCACGGGGAAGCACCTCGGGATCGACGGGGCGACGCACACGCTCGCCGTCGACTCCTTCGTCGAGAAACCCGACGCCGACACCGCGCGCGCCTATCTCTCCAGTGGTCAGTACCTCTGGAACGCGGGCATGTTCATCGCCCGCGCCGACCGCCTCCTCGAGGAGCTCGGCCGCGCCAAGCCGAAGCTGCTCGCCGGACTGCTCGAGCTCGCCGCCGCGTGGGACACCCCGGAGCGCGGCGCGGTCGTCGACCGCATCTGGCCGGGCCTGGAGAAGATCGCGATCGACTACTCCGTCGCCGAGCCGGCCGCGGCCGCGGGCAAGCTGGCCGTCGTGCCCGGCCACTTCTCCTGGGACGACGTGGGCGACTTCGCCTCGATCGCGAAGCTGCACTCGAGCGGACTCCGCTCGGACCTCGCCATCCTCGGCGAGGACGCGCGTGTTCTGGCCGACTCCGCGACGGGCATCGTAGTCAGCGGCGGCAACCGCACCATCGCCCTCATCGGAGTGAAGGACATCGTCGTCGTGGACACCCCCGACGCACTCCTGGTGACCACGACCGAGAACGCCCAGAAGGTCAAGGGCGTCGTCGACGCCCTGCGCCTCTCCGGCCGCACCGACGTCCTCTAGCCCTCCGTCCCACCCGTCGAAGCGCGGCCCTCCCCTCGGAGGCGCCGCGCTTCGCCGTTCCGCCCCTCGCCGTTCCGCCCCTCGCCTCATGCGCGTGCGGCGGTCCTGATACGCCGTTCGCGCGGCCACTCGACCACCCTCGATGAGGGCCTCGGCCGTCGCCCTGGGTGCTGGTGGCTGGGTCTCGATACGCCGCTTCCGCGGCAACTCGACCACCATGGAGGAGCATCGCGTCGAGCCCGACCGCGCGCAGCGCGGAGCTCCTCCGAACGCCTTCGACGTCCGGCAGCAGGGGAGAGGGCCGCGAGCCGGAATCGCGTGCCAAGCGATTCAGGCCAGCCCGACGTGACCCGCTCTGCGGAACGCACCCGTCGCGAAGCCGACCGCGCCGAGCCGCTCCGCGGCTCGGAATCGAGCACAGCCGACCGCCCCGCGACACGCTCCGCATGTCGCGAAGATCAACACTGTGTAACTCTTCCTGACCACCACCGTCCGGGCGGCTGAGCGGCTTGTCACATTGGGTAACGTGTGGGGATCGACGCCCTGTTGCGCTCGTCGCGCGGGGCCGCATTCCTGGAGGACGACATCTTGACTATCACCTCGCGTAAGGCCGCGTTCGGCGGTCTCGCCGCCCTCGGCGTCACCGCGCTTCTCGCCGGTTGCGCCTCCGCCCCCGAGGAGAGCGGCTCCAGCGCCGCCGCCGGTGGCGACTTCCTGCCCTGCATGGTCTCCGACGCGGGCGGGTTCGACGACAAGTCGTTCAACGAGCTCGGCTACAACGGCCTCGTGAAGGCCTCGGAGGACCTCGGCGTCACGCCGAAGACCGTCACCTCGGAGTCCGAGACGGACTACGCCCCGAACCTGACCAGCCTCGTCGACCAGGGCTGCAACCTGATCATCACCGTCGGCTTCGCGCTGGCCGAGGCCACGTCGGCCGCGGCCGAGGCGAACACGGACATCGACTTCGCGATCATCGACGACGCGTCGATCGACCTGCCGAACGTCAAGCCGATCACCTTCGACACCTCGCAGGCGGCGTTCCTCGCCGGCTACGCGGCCGCGTCGTACTCCAAGACCGGCGTCGTCGGCACCTACGGCGGCCAGCAGTTCCCGACCGTCACGATCTTCATGGACGGCTACGCCGACGGCGTGAAGTACTACAACGAGCAGAAGGGGAAGGACGTCAAGGTCGTCGGCTGGGACGTCGACGCGCAGACCGGCTCCTTCACCGGCGGCTTCGCGGCGGGCGTCGAGGCCAAGTCGGCCGCGCAGTCGCTGATCGACCAGAACGCGGACGTCATCCTCCCCGTCGGCGGTCCGATCTTCCAGTCGGCGATCGAGGCGATCCGCGACTCCGGCAAGGACATCGCGATGGTCGGCGTGGACGCGGACCTGTACGAGACCTACCCCGACGGCGCCGACCTGTACCTGACCTCGATCCTCAAGGGCATCGAGGCCGGCACGACCGACGTCACCAGCTCCGCCGGAGCCGACGACTTCGACCCCACTCCCTTCGTGGGCACCCTCGAGAACGACGGAGTCGGCATCGCGCCGTTCCACGACTTCGAGTCGAAGGTCTCGGGCGACCTGCAGGGCGAGCTCGACACCATCAAGGCGGGCATCATCGACGGCTCCATCACCGTCACCTCCCCGTCCGCTCCCGCGGCGTCCTAGCCGCTTCCTCGAAGAGGCCGGCGGGCCCGAGCACACCTCGGGCCCGCCGGCCTCTTCGTCGGTCCGGCGGGCCGATCGGCTCCGCTGCGTCCCTCGATCCCGGCCGACGGCGCATCGTGGCGCGAACCGAAAGTTAGATTGGTCCCATGAAGCTCGAACTGCGTGGCATCACGAAGCGCTTCGGCGCGCTCGTGGCCAACGACCACATCGATCTCACCGTCGAACCCGGTGAGATCCACTGCCTCCTCGGCGAGAACGGCGCGGGCAAGTCGACGCTTATGAACGTGCTCTACGGCCTCTACCAGGCCGAGGAGGGGGAGATCCTGCTGGACGACGCGGTCCAGCACTTCTCCGGTCCGGGTGACGCCATGAAGGCGGGCATCGGGATGGTCCACCAGCACTTCATGCTCGTCCCCGTGTTCACCGTCGCCGAGAACGTCATGCTGGGCCACGAGGAGACGAAGGCCGGCGGGCGCCTGGACCTCGCCGCCGCGCGCGCCCGGGTGCGCGAGATCTCGGACCGCTTCGGCTTCGACGTGGATCCCGACGCCCTTGTCGAGGACCTCCCCGTCGGCGTGCAGCAGCGGGTCGAGATCATCAAGGCGCTCTCGCGCGACGCCCGGGTGCTCGTGTTCGACGAGCCGACCGCGGTGCTGACCCCGCAGGAGACCGACGAGCTGATCGCGATCATGCGCCAGCTGCGTGCGGCCGGGACCGCCATCGTCTTCATCACGCACAAGCTCCGCGAGGTGCGCGAGGTCGGAGACCGCATCACGGTCATCCGCCTCGGCAGAGTCGTGGGGGAGGCGTCGCCGACGGCGAGCAACGCCGAGCTCGCCTCGCTGATGGTGGGCCGCGCCGTCGAGCTGACGGTGCAGAAGGAGCAGGCGGTGCCGGGCGACGAGGCCCTCGTCGTCTCGAACCTCACCGTGCGCGACGCCAACGGTCAGGCCGTCGTCGACGACGTCTCCTTCGAGGTCCGCCGCGGCGAGATCCTCGCGATCGCGGGCGTGCAGGGCAACGGCCAGACGGAGCTCACCGAGGCGATCATGGGCCTGCAGGAGCGGGTCGAGGGCTCGGTGACCCTGGACGGGCGCCGCCTCGACGGGCTGTCCGTGCGCCGCGTCCTCGAGTCGGGGGTCGGCTTCGTCCCCGAGGACCGCACCGAGGACGGTCTGGTCGCCGAGTTCACGATCGCCGAGAACCTCATGCTCGACCGCAGCGACCGCGGTCCGTTCGTGAAGGGACTGGGCCTGCGGCTCAAGGAGCTCGAGCGCTTCGCCGAGGAGCGGGTGCGCGAGTTCGACGTGCGCGCCCAGGGGATCGGCACCCACGTCGGCCGCCTCTCCGGAGGCAACCAGCAGAAGGTGGTGCTCGCGCGCGAGCTCAGCCGGGAGCTGCGGCTGTTCATCGCGGCGCAGCCCACTCGCGGCATCGACGTCGGCTCCATCGAGTTCGTCCACAAGCGCATCGTCGAGACGCGCGACACCGGGGTCCCCGTGATCGTGGTGTCGACCGAGCTCGACGAGGTCGCGGCGCTCGCCGACCGCATCGCGGTCATGTACAAGGGCGGGATCATCGGCATCGTCCCCGCCGACACGCCCCGCGAGGTCCTGGGGCTCATGATGGCCGGGCAGACGCCCGCCGAGAAGGGAGCGGCGGCGTGAGCGACGCGCAACTGCCCGCGGTCGATCCCGACGCGGAGACCGAGAAGGCGTCCGGGCTCGAGCCCGGCCAGAAGCCGGATCAGGAGGTGCGCCCCGGCCCGCTCGAGAGCGGCGCCTCCCGCGTCCTGCGCGAGATCCTCTCCGGCACCGCGCTGATGTCGGTGCTCGCCGTGCTGCTCTCCCTCATCGCGGGCGGCGTGCTGATCGCCGCGACCGACAAGGACGTCCAGGCGGCGTCGGGCTACTTCTTCGCCCGGCCGCTCGACACCCTGCAGGCGATCTGGCAGTCCGTCTCCGGTGCCTACTCCTCGCTCTTCCAGGGCTCGGTCTACAACTTCCGCCGCGAGGGCTTCGCCAACGGCATCAAGCCGCTGACGGACACCCTGGCCTTCGCGACTCCGCTGATCGCCGGCGGGCTCGGAGTGGCGCTGGCCTTCCGCGTCGGCCTGTTCAACATCGGCGGCCGCGGCCAGATGCTGATCGCCGCCGCCTGCGCGGGCTGGGTCGGCTTCTCCTTCGACCTCCCGTGGGGCGTGCACCTGATCGTCGCGCTCGCCGCCGGCATCCTGGGCGGCGCGCTCTGGGGCGGACTCGTGGGACTGCTCAAGGCCCGCACCGGCGCGCACGAGGTGATCCTCACGATCATGCTCAACTACGTCGCGTTCTACCTGATCTCCTACCTCCTGCGGACGCCCGGCGCCCTGCAGGCGCCCGGCTCGAACAACCCGAAGTCGCCCGGGATGAAAGAGACCGCGGTCTTCCCGGCGCTCCTCGGCCCCGGATACTCGCTCACGCTCGGCTTCGTCTTCGCGGTCCTCGCGACTGTGTTCGTCTGGTGGCTCCTGAACCGCTCGACGATCGGCTTCAAGTTCCGCGCGGTGGGGGAGAACCCGCACGCGGCACGGGTCGCGGGCATCGACGTGAAGAACAGCTACGTGTACGCGATGCTGCTCTCCGGCGGCCTGCTCGGCCTCGCCGGCAGCGCCCAGGTGATGGGGACGGTCACGACCGGATTCACCTCCGGGATCGACGCGGGCATCGGCTTCGACGCGATCACGGTCGCGCTGCTGGGCCGCTCCCGACCCTGGGGCGTGTTCTTCGCCGGCATCCTCTTCGGCGCCTTCAAGGCGGGCGGCTACTCGATGCAGGCCGCCGAGGGCGTGCCGATCGACGTGGTCCTCGTCGTCCAGTCGCTGATCGTCCTCTTCATCGCCGCACCGCCGCTGGTGCGCGCGATCTTCCGCCTCCCGACGCCCGGGGCCGCCCCGAAGCGCCGCACCCGCCGCACCTCGGAGGTGTCCGCATGAGCACCGCCGTCGCCACCGCCCCCGAGCGCGTCGTGATCCGCAGCTGGAAGGCGCCGATCGCGTTCGGCGTCTTCGCGCTGCTCGCCGTCGTCCTCTTCGTGGCCCTCGGCCGCGACGGGACGAGCTCGTTCCGCCTCGCCGCGGGGACCGACTTCTTCGCGCTGCCGGACATCCCGTTCCCGACGCGGGGGACGGGCGTGGTCGTCGCGATCCTCCTGGTCGCCCTGGCCGTCGCGTCGGCCGCGCTCACCCGCGCCGGCCGCCGGATCCCGCTCTGGCTCTCGGCGGTCTTCGCCCTGGTCTTCCTGATCGGGTTCCTCGTCTGGGCGTCGGCCGGTGCCGCGCTGCCCGTCTCGGGGCTGCTGCTCGGGACCGTCGGGCTCGCCACTCCGCTGATCTTCGGCTCGCTCGGCGGCGTCATCTCCGAGCGGGTCGGAGTCGTCAACGTCGCGATCGAGGGGCAGCTGCTCGCCGGCGCCTTCACCGCGGCGATGGTCGGCTCCCTCACCCGCCAGCCAGTGCTCGGCCTGCTCGCGGCGATGGTGGCGAGCGTCCTGGTGTCGTTCGTGCTGGCCGCCTTCGCGATCAAGTACCTGGTCGACCAGGTGATCGTCGGAGTCGTGCTGAACGTGCTGGTGACCGGCCTGACGAGCTTCCTCTACTCCCAGGTCCTCTCCGCCGACGCGTCGACGTTCAACTCGCCGGTGAAGTTCGACCGCCTCCCGATCCCGGTGCTCAGCCAGGTGCCGATCGTGGGCGCCGTCCTGTTCAACCAGACGGTGATCGTCTACCTGATGTACTTCGCGATCTTCGCGGTGTGGTGGGGCCTGTTCAAGACCAAGTGGGGCCTCCGCCTGCGCGCCGTGGGCGAGCACCCGCAGGCCGCGGACACCGTGGGCATCGATGTCGCCCGCACGCGCTTCTGGAACGTCTCCCTCGCCGGTGCGATCGCCGGAGTCGGCGGCGCGTACTACACGCTCGACGCGGTCGGCGCGTTCGGCAAGGAGATGACCGCGGGCGCGGGCTTCATCGCCCTGGCCGCCGTCATCTTCGGCCGCTGGGACCCGATCAAGGCGACGCTCGCGTCGCTCCTGTTCGGCTTCGCGACCAACCTGCAGAACGTGCTCGGCGTCATCGGCTCGCCCGTGCCCAGCGAGTTCATGCTGATGCTGCCGTACGTCGTGACGATCTTCGCGGTGGCCGGTCTCGTCGGCCAGTCCCGCGGACCGGCCGCCGCCGGCAAGCCGTACCTGAAGTCCTGAGAGGAGCCGTCGTGACCGACATCGACTGGGAGGCGCTGCGCGAGGCCGCCCTGGAGGCCATGAGCCACGCCTACGTCCCGTACTCGAAGTTCCCCGTCGGGGTCGCCGCGCTCGTGGACGACGGCCGGACGATCTCGGGCTGCAACGTCGAGAACGCCTCCTACGGGCTCACGCTCTGCGCCGAGTGCGCGCTGGTGTCCTCTCTGCACATGACGGGCGGCGGCCGGCTCGTCGCCTTCACCTGCGTCGACGGGAAGGGCGGCGTCCTGATGCCCTGCGGGCGCTGCCGCCAGCTGCTCTTCGAGCACTCGGCCGAGGGCATGCTCCTCCAGACCGTGTCGGGCGTGAAGACGATCGACGAGGTCATCCCCGACGCCTTCGGCCCGCGCACGCTCGAGGCCTACGCCGCCTCCTAGGGCCGCCGTCACCGCTCCCACTCCCGAACCGAGGACTCCGCATGACCCGCACCACCCCCGTCGAGGACTTCGACGCCGTCGACATCATCCGCACCAAGCGCGACCGCGGCACGCTCTCGACCGCGCAGATCGACTGGCTGATCGACGCCTACACCCGCGGCTACGTCGCCGACGAGCAGATGGCGGCCTTCGCGATGGCGGTCCTGCTGAACGGGATGGAGCGCGACGAGATCCGCGACCTCACCCTGGCGATGATCGCCAGCGGCGAGCGCATGCGCTTCGACGGACTCGGCAAGCGCACGGTCGACAAGCACTCCACGGGCGGGGTCGGCGACAAGATCACGCTGCCGCTGATGCCGCTGGTCGCCTCCTTCGGCGTGGCGGTGCCCCAGCTCTCGGGACGCGGGCTCGGCCACACGGGCGGAACGCTCGACAAGCTGGAGTCGATCCCGGGCTGGCGGGCCGACCTCGGCAACGAGGAGATGCTGGAGCAGCTGCGGACGGTCGGCGGCGTGATCTGCGCCGCGGGCTCGGGCTTGGCCCCGGCCGACAAGAAGCTCTACGCGCTCCGGGACATCACCGGGACCGTCGAGGCGATCCCGCTGATCGCGTCCTCGATCATGTCGAAGAAGATCGCCGAGGGGACCGACGCCCTGGTGCTCGACGTGAAGTTCGGCTCCGGGGCGTTCATGGTCGACATCGAGCGCTCGCGGGAGCTGGCGCGGGCGATGGTCGACCTCGGCAACGACGCGGGGGTGCGGACCACCGCGCTGCTGACCAACATGAACGTGCCGCTCGGTCTGGCCATCGGCAACGCGAACGAGGTGCGGGAGTCGGTCGAGGTGCTCGCCGGCGGCGGCCCCCCGGACGTCCGGGAGCTGACGCTGGCCCTGGCCCGCGAGATGCTGGCCCTCGCCGGGCAGCCGGACGCGGACGTCGAGCGCGCCCTCGACGGCGGCGCGGCGATGGACACCTGGCGCGCGGTCATCCGCGCTCAGGGAGGGGATCCGGATGCGGCGCTTCCCGAGGCCCGCGAGACCCACGTCGTGGTCGCCGAGCGCGACGGCGTCCTGGTGGAGCAGCAGGCGCTGCCGTTCGGCATCGCCGCCTGGCGCCTGGGCGCCGGACGCGCCCGCCAGTCCGACGCGGTGCAGCACGCGGCGGGGATCGACCTGCACGCGAAGCCGGGCGACCGCGTCCGCGCGGGCCGGCCCCTGCTCACGCTGTCGGCCGACGAGCCGGAGCGCTTCGCCCGGGCGCTCGAGGCGCTCGACGGTGCCTACCGGATCGGCGACGACGGCGACGAGGTGCTCGACGGCGGCCCCCTCGTGGCGGAGCGCGTCTCCTAGCCCCGCGCCGCCCGGCACGGAGGAGGCGCCGCCCGGCGAGCCGCTCCCGCCGACCCTCTAGGGTGGTCGGCGAACCACCGCCGACCCGCGAGGAGCACCGTGACCGATCAGACCGAGGAGTACCTCCTCCCGGGCGAGGGCGTCCTCATCGACGAGCTCCCCAAGGTGTCGCTGCACGACCACCTCGACGGGGGGCTGCGGCCAGGGTCGGTCCTCGAGATCGCCCGCGAGACGGGCGTGCCGCTCCCGGCCGAGGAGCCGGATGCCCTCGCCGAGTGGTTCCGCGCCACGGCCGACTCCGGCTCCCTCACCGACTACATCGCCACCTTCGAGACGACGGTCGCCGTGATGCAGACCGCGCCGGCGCTCGAGCGCGTGGCCCGCGAGTTCGTGCTCGACCTCGCCGCCGACGGAGTCGTGCACGGCGAGGTGCGCTGGGCGCCGGAGCAGCACCAGCGCGCCGGGCTCTCGCTCGACGCGGCTGTCGAGGCGGTCCAGGAGGGGCTGCAGCAGGGCGTGCAGGAGGCGGCGGCGCAGGGACACCGCATCCGCGTCGGCCAGCTGATCACCGCGATGCGGCACGCGGACCGCTCGCTCGAGGTCGCCGAGCTGGCGCTGCGCCACCGCGAGCGCGGTGCGATCGGCTTCGACATCGCCGGAGCCGAGGCGGGCTTCCCCGCCTCGAGGCACCGTCCCGCCTTCGAGCTGCTCGCGGCGGCGCACTTCCCGACCACGGTGCACGCGGGGGAGGCGGACGGCCTCGACAGCATCCGCTCCGCCCTGCTCGACGGCCGCGCGCTGCGCCTGGGTCACGGCGTCCGGATCGCGGAGGACATCCGCATCGAGCGCCAGGACGACGACGCGATCTACGTGACCCTCGGCGAGCTCTCGGAGTGGGTGAAGGACCGCGAGATCGCCCTCGAGCTCAGCCCCTCCTCCAACCTGCAGACCGGCGCCGTCGCGGCGTGGGGTGCCGAGCTCGCCGACCACCCCTTCGACCTGCTCTACCAGTTGGGCTTCCGCGTCACGGTGAACACCGACAACCGCCTGATGAGCGCGACGACCCTCAGCCGCGAGCTCGCCCTCCTGTCCGACGCGTTCGGGTACGATCTCGACGACTTCGAGGCCTTCCAGCTCAACGCGGCCCACGCCGCCTTCCTGCCGCTCGACGAGCGCCGCGAGCTCGTCGAGACGATCAGCGCCGGCTTCGAGGCGGCCTGACGGTGCCGCTCGACGCGCTCCCCGAGGAGGCGGTGGCCCTCCGCCACTCCGCCGGATCCTGGCGGGAGGCCGTCCTCGAGGCGGGCCGTGCTCTCGAGCGGACCGGTGCGGTCGACGCCGCCTACTCCCGGCGCATGGTCGAGCAGGTCGACGTGCTCGGGCCGTACATCGTCATCGCGCCCGGGCTCGCCCTCGCGCACGCCCGGCCCGGCAACGACGTCCTCGCGGACGGCCTCTCCGTCGTCACGCTGGCCGAGCCCGTCGCCTTCGGGCACAGCACCAACGATCCGGTCTCGGTCGTCATCGGGATCGCCGCCACCCAGGCGCACGGGCACGTCGGTTTCGTCTCCGGGCTCGCCGACGTGCTCAGCCGTCCGGACGCGGTCGGCGCCCTCGCCGCCGCCCGCACCCTCCGCAGCATCAACGCCGTCCTCACCGACAGCACCCCGCACCACCCGCACCACGGAAGAAGCGCATGAAGATCGTCACCCTCTGCGGCGCCGGAATCGGCACCTCCGCCATCCTCAAGCTCGGCGCCGAGCGCGCCCTCGAGACCCTCGACCTCGAGGCCGAGGTGATCGCCTCCGACCTGGCCTCCGTCGACGCGCTCGCCGCCGACGCGCAGGTCATCCTCACCTCCGGCGAGCTCGTCGACCGCATCGGCCGCACCTTCGCCGAGGTCGTCGTCATCGACAACTACCTCGACCAGAACGAGATCACGGAGAAGATCGAGCGAGCGCTGGGCTGAGCTCGACTCTGAGCCGCTCCCTGCGCGGCTCAGCGCGGTCGGCCTCCCGACGGGGTGCGTTCCGCAGAGCGTATTCCGTCGGGCTGCCTCGAATCGCTGCCACGCGATTCTCGGACGCGCCCTCCACCTTGCGGTGAGAGGGCGCTCCCTCCTCCTGCTGGTCGAGTAGCCGCAGAGCGGCGTATCAAGACTCCCATTTCCAGGGCGCGATGTGTCTACCGTGCGGTGGGAGGGCGTCCGTCGTCCGCCCCTTCTGGTCGAGTGGCCGCGGAGCGGCGTGCCGAGAGTCGGCCTCCTGCGCGGACGGCTGCCCGGACCTCGGGGGGTCAGCGGGCGGCGAGCTGCTCCAGGACGGTGCCGATCAAGCGGCGGGCGCGGGCGGGGGAGAGGCGGGCGGGCCGCTCGGCCGCACGGGAGACCGCGATGCCGTCGAGGACCGCGAGGAGAAGCGCGGCGTCGTCGGCGCCGAACGACGCCGCGGGATGCGCGGCGCGCAGCAGCTCCAGGACGACGTCCTCCG
Organism: Rathayibacter sp. AY1A5; assembly: GCF_002930875.1. NCBI lineage: Bacteria > Bacillati > Actinomycetota > Actinomycetes > Micrococcales > Microbacteriaceae > Rathayibacter > Rathayibacter sp. AY1A5. Next base: position 116,748 of record NZ_PSTM01000001.1, read on the forward strand.
TGCGCGACCAGCCGGCGGTGTGGATCGCGCGGATCTCCGGATCGGTGCCGGCGCGGGAGGCGAAGGCGGTCCACACGATCGCGTCGGGGACGTCCTCGTCCGCGACGCACGCGATCTCGTCGCAGAAGACGCGCAGCCGCACCTCGGCCGAGGGTTCGGCCTCCAGGCGGCTCCGCATCCGCTCGCGGAAGCGCTCCTCGACCCGGGCCATCGCGCCGGCCAGCAGCTCCTGCTTCGTCGGGAAGTGGTGCTGGACGGCCCCCACTGAGACGCCGGCCTCGGCCGCGACGGTACGGATGCTGAGGTGCTCCGCCCCGCGGGCCGAGAGGACGGCGACGACCGCCGAGAGGATGTCGCTCCTGCTCTCGCGCCGATCCGGCATGGCGTCCCTCTCGTTCGACTGCTCGAGCAGGCTACGCTCTCGGACATGACCAATACGACCGTATTGCCGCCCCGTGCCGGAGCCGGCCGCCGCATCGCGACCCTGGACGTCGTCCGCGGTGTCGCGATCATCGGGACCCTCGGCACGAACATCTGGATCTTCTCCCACCCCTGGGGGATGCTCGGACTGCTCTCCGTCCCGGTGACGCCGGAGACCTCCTCCTCCGCCGGGACTGCGCAGCTCCTGCTGATGGCGCTGGCGCAGGGCAAGTTCCTCGCCCTCCTCTCCCTCGCCTTCGGGGTGGGCCTCGCGATCCAGCACGCGTCCGCGGTCCGGCGCGGGACGCGCTGGCCGGGCCGCTACCTCTGGCGCGCGACGCTCCTCCTCCTGGACGGCGCGGTCAACTACGTGCTGATCGCGGAGTTCGACGTCCTCATGGGATACGCCGTCACCGGAGCGGTCGTCGCTTGGCTGCTGCTCACCCGGCCGACGACGCAGCGCCGCGTGATCCTCGTCTGCGGCGCTCTGCACGTCGTCCTGATCTCGGCGCTCGTGGCGCTCGTGGCGGCGAGCCCGGACGGTGCCGGACAGGGGCCGACCGGCCGGAGCCCCTACGCGGACGCGTCGTTCCTCGGCCTCGCCCTCTTCCGGCTGCAGAACGCGGGCGTCTTCCGTGCGGAGCCGGTGCTCATCGGGCTCCTCAGCCTCGCGATGTTCCTCCTCGGCGCGCGCCTCCATCGGGCGGGGGTCCTCGCCGCCGAGGGCGCGTCACTCCGCCGCCGCCTGATGGTCCTCGGCGCCCTCGCCCTCCCCGTCGACCTCGCGCTGGGCATCGGGGGGAGCGCCGCCGGTCTGCTCGCCGAGCGCTACCTCGTCGCGCCCCTGGTCGGGCTCGGCCTGCTCGCGGCCCTCGCCGAGGCCTGCCTCCGCCGGGGCGCCGAGGGCTGGGCGGCACGCCGGGCGCGGGAGGTCGGCCGGGTCGCCCTGAGCGCCTACCTCCTGCAGAACCTGCTCGGCGGCGCCCTCTTCTACGGCTGGGGACTCGGGCTGGCGGTGACCGCCGCGCAGTGGCGCGTCCCGGCGACCGTCGGAGCGTTCCTGCTCATCGCGGCGGTCGTCGTGCTCGCGGCGCACCTGTGGCTGCGCCGGTTCGAGCTCGGTCCGGTGGAGTGGCTCTGGAAGCGGGGCGAGCGGATCGGTGTCCGCGCGCCCCGCTGACCGGAGGGGGACCTACGCGAGGAGCTCCGCGGCGCCGGTGCGCAGGGCGGCGAGGCGGGACGAGACAGCCGACCGGCGGGCGTCGGCGTCGGAGTCGTGCGACCAGGCGTCGAGGTAGAGCTTGACCTTCGGCTCCGTGCCGCTCGGGCGCGCGATGAGACGGGCACCGTTCAGGGAGAAGCGGAGCGCGTCGGTCGGGGGCAGCGCGCCGCCCTCGGCGAGCAGGTCCTCGCTCCGCTCGACGGCGAGCCCGCCGATCGCGGTCGGAGGCGTCGCGCGCAGTCCGGCCATGATCCGGCCGATCTCGGAGAGGTCGGTGACGCGGAGCGAGATCTGCTCCGATCCGAAGAGCCCGAACCGCTCGGCGAACGACTCCAGCTCGTCGTCGATCGTGCGCTCCTCGGCGGCGAGCGCGCTCGCGAGGGAGAGGAAGGCGAGCGCGGCCGAGACGCCGTCCTTGTCGCGGACCGTCCCGGGGTTCACCAGGTAGCCGAGCGCCTCCTCGTAGCCGAAGACGAGGTCGGGGACGCGCGAGATCCACTTGAAGCCCGTGAGCGTCTCGGCGAAGTCGAGGCCGTAGTCGGCCGCCAGGGCACCGAGGGCGGGGGAGGACACGATCGAGCAGGCGAGCGCTCCTCCGGTGCGGCCCTCGCGGCGGGCCTGCTCGGCGGCGCGCCAGCCGAGGAGCGCTCCCACCTCGTTGCCGGTGAGGCGCCGGAAGCCCTCCGGCGCGGAGGCGTCGGGCACGGCGGCGGCGAAGCGGTCGGCGTCCGGGTCGTTCGCCACGATCAGCTGCGCGCGACCGGAGCGCGCGGTCGAGAAAGCGAGGTCGAGGGCGCCCGCCTCCTCCGGGTTCGGGAACGCGACCGTGGGGAACGCCGCGTCGGGCTCGATCTGCTCGACCACGACGGCCGGCTCGTCGAATCCCGCCGCGGAGAGCACCCGGTGCGCCGTCTCCCAGCCGACCCCGTGCATCGCCGTGTAGACGATGCGCAGCGGAGCGGACTGGCGGCCGACGGCGGCCGTCGCCTCGATGTAGGCGGCGACCACGGACTCGTCCGCGAGCCGGTACTCGCCGCGCGGCAGCTCCGGAACGCGCCGGTCCCGCGCGACCGCGAGGATCCGCTCGGCGATCTCGGAGTCGACCGGCGGCACGATCTGCGAGCCCTCGTCGGCGCCGCCGAGGTACACCTTGTAGCCGTTGTCCTGCGGCGGGTTGTGGCTCGCCGTGACCATCACTCCGGCGTCGGCGCCGAGGTGGCGCACGGCGAAGGCCAGCACGGGGGTGGGCAGGAGCCGGGGCAGCAGCACCGCGTCCACGCCGGCGCCCGCCATCAGCGCGGCGGAGTCCTCCGCGAAGACGCGCGAGTTCTTCCGGCCGTCGTAGCCGATCACGACCACGGGCCGCTGGACGCCCTGCGCCAGCAGGAAGTCGGCCAGGCCGACGGCGGCCTGCGAGACCAGCACGCGGTTCATCCGGTTGGATCCCGCCGCGATGGCGCCGCGCAGGCCCGCGGTGCCGAACGCCAGGCGGGCGCCGAAGCGGTCCTCGAGCTCGGCGCGGGCGGAGGCGTCGCCCGAGTCGGAGGCGGTCAGCAGGCCGACCAGCTCCTCCCGCGTCTCCGGGTCGGGGTCCTGGGCGAGCCAGGCCTCGGCGAGCTCCCGGACGTCGGCGCTCACAGGGCGCCCGTGATCCCGGCGAGCAGGCGGGCGAGGTCGTCCTCGGCGTCGCGGCCGGCCTCGAGCACCTCCTCGTGGCTGAGGGGGGTCTTCTGGATGCCGGCGGCGAGGTTCGTGATGAGCGACATGCCCAGCACCTCCATGCCCGCCTCGCGCGCGGCGATGGCCTCGAGGGCGGTCGACATGCCGACGATGTGGCCGCCGATGATCCTCGCCATCTGCACCTCGGCCGGGCTCTCGTAGTGCGGCCCGCGGAACTGCACGTACACGCCCTCGTCCAGCTCAGGACGCGTCCCCCGGGCGAGGTCGCGCAGGCGCGAGGAGTAGAGGTCGGTGAGGTCGACGAAGGTCGCGCCCTCGAGCGGCGAGTCGGCGGTGAGGTTGATGTGGTCGCTGATCAGCACGGGGGTCCCGGGCGTCCAGTGCTCCTTGATGCCGCCCGCGCCGTTGGTGAGGATCATCACCGTCGCGCCCGTCGCGGCGGCGGTGCGGACGCTGTGCGCGACGCGGCGCACGCCGTAGCCCTCGTAGTAGTGGGTGCGGGCGCCGATGATCAGCGCGCGCCTGCCGGTGGGGAGCAGGACGGAGCGCAGGGTGCCGCCGTGCCCGTGCACGGCCGGCTTGGAGAAGCCGAGGATCTCGGTGGCCTCCACCGTCGCGGTCGTCTCGCCGATCGCGTCGGCGGCCTTGCCCCAGCCGCTGCCGAGGGTGAGGGCGATGTCGTGCTTCTCGACCCCTGTCGCCTCGGCGATCTGAGCGGCCGCGCGGGCCGCGATCTCGAAGGGATCGGCGTCGGGGGCGTCGAGGGGGTGAAGCGTCTGGTCGGACATCCTCCCACCCTACCGACGGGCTGCGCGGCGGCGGAGGGCGACTCCCGCGGCCGATCCGACACCCCGCGATTGGGCGAACACTCAGTGAGAGAGGACAATGGGAAGCATGGCTTACGAGTTCGAGCGCGCGCAGAGGATCGCTGTACTCGGAGGGGGGCCGGGCGGCTACGAAGCCGCCATCGCGGGAGCGCAGCTCGGCGCTGAGGTCACCCTGGTCGAGCGGGTCGGAGTGGGCGGCTCGGCCGTCATCACCGACGTCGTCCCGTCGAAGTCGCTCATCGCGACGGCGGAGGCCACCAACGCCATCGGCGAGGCCGCCGACCTGGGCGTGCAGTTCTTCACCCGCTCGGAGCAGAACAAGCCGGTGCGCCCGGACGTGGCGGTCAACCTGGCGACGGTGAACAAGCGCCTGCTCGGGCTCGCGCGCCAGCAGTCCGAGGACATGCGCGCGAACCTGGTGCACCACGGCGTGCGCATCGTCCAGGGGGACGGGCGCCTGGACGGCTCGAACGCCTTGATCGTCTCCACGGCGGCCGGCGGCGAGGGCATGGACTTCGACCGCATCGAGGCGGACACGATCGTGGTCTCGGTGGGCGCCAGCCCCCGTGTGCTCCCGACCGCGGCTCCCGACGGCGAGCGCATCCTCAGCTGGACCCAGCTCTACAACCTCAAGTCCGTCCCCGAGCACCTGATCGTGGTGGGCTCCGGCGTGACCGGCGCGGAGTTCGCCTCCGCCTACCGTGCGCTCGGCGCCCGCGTGACCCTCATCTCCTCCCGCGACCAGGTGCTGCCCGGCGAGGACGCCGACGCGGCCGCCGTGATCGAGAACGTCTTCAAGCGCAACGGCATGGTCGTGCTCTCGAAGTCGCGCGCCGACCGCGTCGAGCGGACCGAGAAGGGCGTGCAGGCCGTGCTCTCGGACGGACGTGTCGTCGAGGGCTCGCACTGCCTGATGGCCGTCGGCTCCGTGCCGAACACGGCGGGCATCGGCCTCGAGGACGCGGGGGTGCAGCTGACGGAGTCGGGGCACATCCGCGTCAACCGCGTCGCCCGCACCAGCGTCCCCTCGATCTACGCGGCCGGGGACTGCACCACGTTCCTCCCGCTCGCCTCCGTCGCCGCCATGCAGGGCCGCACCGGCGTGTTCCACGCGATGGGCGACGCCGTGAACCCGACCGAGGTGCGCAACGTCGCGGCGAACATCTTCACGCAGCCCGAGATCGCGACCGTCGGGTGGAGCCAGCGCGAGATCGAGGAGGGCATCGCGCAGGGCGAGATCTACAAGCTCCCGCTCGCCGCGAACCCGCGGGCGAAGATGATGGGCATCCGCGACGGCTTCGTCAAGCTGTTCGCGCGCACCGGCTCCGGCACCGTCATCGGAGGCGTCATCGTCGCTCCGAAGGCGAGCGAGCTGATCTTCCCGCTCGCCCTCGCCGTGGAGCACCGCCTGACCGTCGACCAGGTCGCGCGGGCCTTCACCGTCTACCCGAGCCTCACCGGCTCGATCTCGGACGCCGCGCGCGCCATGCACATCGTCACCTGACGCGCCCCTCCGCCGGGCCGCGCGGGGTGCGGCCCTTCATCGGCAGAGCGCGCGACCGGGAATCGCGTGCGAAGCGATTGACGGCAGCGCGACGAGACCCGCTCTGCGGTACCCCTCACGTCGAGGAGCCGACCGCGCCGGGCCGCGCGGGGAGCGGCCCGGAACGGGCTCAGACGATCTGGAGGAGCACGTGTCCCGCGGGGACGGTCGCTCCGGCCGTCGCGTCGAGGCCCTTCACGACGCCGTCCTTGTGGGCGGTGAGCGGCTGCTCCATCTTCATCGCCTCGAGGACGACGACCAGGTCGCCGGTGACGACCGTGTCGCCCTCGGCGACGGCGACCTTGACGATGGTGGCCTGCATGGGCGAGGCGACGGAGTCGCCCGTGACGGTGCTGACGGAGGAGGAGCCGCGGCGCTTCGGGGAGGCGGCAGCGGCCCCGCGGGCGGGTCCCGAGCCGACCAGGTCGCCGGGGAGAGTGACCTCGACGCGGCGCCCGTCGACCTCGACGACCACGTTCCGGCGGGCCGCCGGCTCGTCGGTCGCTCCGGGCTCGCCGCCCCAGGCCGGGATCGTGTTCTCGAACTCGGTCTCGATCCAGCGGGTGTAGATCGTGAAGGGCGCGCCGCCCTCGGGGGCGAAGGCCGGGTCCTCGACGATCGCACGGTGGAAGGGGAGGACGGTCGGCAGTCCGGTGACCTCGAACTCGGCGAGGGCGCGGCGCGAGCGCTCCAGCGCCTGCTCGCGGCTGTCGCCGGTGACGATCAGCTTCGCGAGGAGCGAGTCGAAGGAGCCGGAGATCACGTCGCCGGCGACGACGCCGGAGTCGACGCGGACGCCGGGTCCGCCGGGGGCCTTGAAGACGTGCACCGGGCCCGGAGCGGGGAGGAAGCCGCGGCCCGCGTCCTCGCCGTTGATGCGGAACTCGAAGGAATGGCCGCGGGGCGCCGGGTCGTCGTAGTCGAGCACGCCGCCCTCGGCGAGGCGGAACTGCTCGCGCACGAGGTCGATGCCGGTGATCTCCTCCGACACGGGGTGCTCGACCTGGAGGCGGGTGTTCACCTCGAGGAAGGACACCGTGCCGTCCTTGCCGATCAGGAACTCGCAGGTCCCGGCGCCGAGGTAGCCGACCTCCTGCAGGATCGCCTTCGAGGCGCGGTAGAGCTCGGTGTTCTGCGCGTCCGTCAGGAACGGCGCGGGCGCCTCCTCGACGAGCTTCTGGTGGCGGCGCTGGAGGGAGCAGTCGCGGGTGGAGACCACGACGACGTTGCCGTGCGCGTCGGCCAGGCACTGGGTCTCGACGTGGCGCGGCTGGTCGAGGTACTTCTCGACGAAGCACTCGCCGCGGCCGAAGGCGGCGACGGCCTCGCGCGTGGCCGAGGCGAACAGCTCCTCGACCTCGTCGCGCTCGCGGGCGACCTTGAGGCCGCGACCGCCGCCGCCGAAGGCCGCCTTGATCGCGACGGGGAGGCCGTACTGGTCCACGAACTCGAGCACCTCGGCGGCGCCGGAGACGGGGTTGAGGGTTCCCGGGGCGAGCGGCGCGCCGACCTTCTCGGCGACGTGGCGGGCCGAGACCTTGTCGCCGAGGCGCTCGATGGCCTCGGGGCCGGGGCCGATCCAGATCAGGCCGGCGTCGATGACGGCGCGGGCGAAGTCGGCGTTCTCGGCGAGGAAGCCGTAGCCGGGGTGCACGGCGTCGGCACCGGAGCGGCGGGCCACCGAGAGCAGCTTGTCGATGACGAGGTAGGTCTCGGCGCTGGTCGTCCCGCCGAGGGCGTAGGCCTCGTCGGCGAGGCGGCTGTGCACGGCGTCGCGGTCCTGGTCGGCGTAGACGGCCACGGAGGCGATCCCGCTGTCGCGGGCGGCGCGGATGACTCGGACGGCGATCTCGCCCCGGTTGGCGACGAGCACCTTCGTAATCTTCGGCATGGTCCCCAACCCTAGGGGGCGGCTCCGCCCGGCCCGGCGCGGCTCACCACAAAGAAGCGGAGGGCCTTCGTCGGTTCCTCACAAGGGCGGGACGGGCCTCAGCGGTTCCAGAGCGCGGTCCAGTCGACGCCGAGGCTCCGCACCAGAGTGCGGAGGGTCGGCACCGACATCCCGATCACCGTTGAGGGGTCGCCCTCGATCGCGGTGATGAAGCCGGCGCCGCGGCCGTCGATGGTGAAGGCGCCGGCCACCTCGAGGGGCTCGCCGGTGGCGACGTAGGCGTCGATCTCGGCGTCGTCGATGTCGTCGGCGAACGTGACGGCGGCGGAGGTGACCGCTCCGGCCTCGGCGACGATCCTCCCGCCACGGTGGTCGACGAGCCAGTGGCCGGAGTGGAGGCGGCCGGTGCCACCGCGCTGGGCGCGCCAGCGCTCCCGGGCCCGCTCCGGCTCGTGCGGCTTGCCGTGGACGACGCCGTCGAGGACGAACGCGGAGTCGCCGCCGAGCACCAGACCGTCGATGTCCGGGCGCAGGACGGCGTGCGCCTTGGCGCGGGCGAGCAGCGAGACGGTGGCGTCCGCGTCCAGCGCCGCGCCCCGCTCCTGCTCGGCCCGGGCGACGGCCGCGGGCTCGTCCACCTCGGAGGGGACGACGACGGGCTCGATCCCGGAGGCCCGCAGCAGCGCGAGGCGCGCGGGGGAGGTGGAGGCGAGGTAGAGGCGCACGAGGGCTCCCTGCGGCCGGGCCCACGCTGTGGGATGCTCGACGGATGGCACAGACCCCGTCCCGAGCATCCGCCCGCCCCGACGGGGCCGACGACGCACTCGGGACCGAGATCGAGCTCGACATTAGCAACGTCGCCCACGGCGGCGTGTTCGTCGCCCGGCACGAGGGCCGCGTCGTCTTCGTCCCGGACGTCCTCCCCGGCGAGCGCGTGCGGGCGCGGATCAGCGAGGTCCGGCACGACAGCTTCTGGCGTGCCGAGGCGCTCGAGGTGCTCGAGGCGTCCGAGCACCGGGTGGAGCACGTCTGGCCCGAGGCCGCCCTCGACCGCCGCCCGGGGGAGCGCGTCGGCGGCGCCGAGCTCGGCCACGCCGACCTGGCCTACCAGCGCGAGCTGAAGCGCCTCGTGCTCGTCGACTCCTTCTCCCGCTTCGCCCGTCGCGAGGTCGAGGTGGAGGTCTCGCCGATCGGCGGGGACGACGCGTCCGGCGGCCTCGGCTGGCGCACGCGGAACCGCCTCCACGTCGACGACGACGGACGGGTCGGCCCCTACGCGGCACGCAGCCACCACGTCGTCACCGTGGAGTCGCTGCCCCTCGCGACCGCCGACTCCTCCTTGGCCGCACCGCTCGGCGAGCGCCTCGCTCCCGGCTCGGTGGTCGACCTCGTCGACGCGGCCGGGTCCGAGGGGGCCGCGGTGCTCGTGCACGACCCCTCCGACAAGCGCGCCCGCCGCGACCGCACGGTGGTGAGCGAGTTCGTCGCCGACCGCACCTTCCGGGTCGACCGCACCGGCTTCTGGCAGGTGCACCGCGGAGCCGCCGCCGCGCTCTTCGAGGCCGTGCAGGCCGCCGTCGACGCGGATGCGGCGGACCCGTCGGCCGCCAACCACGACCTCTACGGAGGGGTCGGCCTGCTCGCCGCGGCGCTGGCCGACCGCCTCGGCGCCGGAGTGCGCGTGACCAGCGTCGAGAGTGACTCCCGCGCCACCGAGCACGCGCTCGAGAACCTGGCCGACCAGGTCGGCGCCCGCGCGGTGACCGCCCGCGTCGACCGCTACCTCCGCGACGTCGTCGCCCAGGCCGATGCGCGCGAGCGGGCGCGGTGGCGCGCGGCGACCGTGGTCCTCGACCCGCCGCGCTCGGGCGCCGGCCGAGCGGTCACCGACGCTCTGGCGGAGCTGCGGCCGGCGCAGCTCGTCTACGTCGCCTGCGACCCGGTCGCGCTCGCCCGCGACGTGGGCGCCCTGACCGGGGCGGGCTACGAGCTGGAGTGCCTCGAGGGCTTCGACCTCTTCCCGCACACCTCCCACGTGGAGGCCGTTGCGCGACTGGTCCGCCGAGAGGACTGACCGCGGGCCCGCGTCTGCGTACCATGGGCGGGATGGAGCCCCACGTCGACGCAGCCGAGGCCCCGCGCGTGCGCGTGGCGATCGTGGACGACCACGAGTCGGTGCGCCTGGGCGTGGCCGCCGCCGTCGAGAGCGCGGGGATGCAGGTGGTCGCCGCCGCCGAGACCGTCCAGGCCCTCGAGAGCACGATCGGCGGCGCCGAGATCGAGGTGCTCGTCCTCGACCTGTCCCTGAACGACGGCTCGAGCATCACCAGCAACGTCAAGTGGGGGCAGGTGCGCGGCTCCGCCGTCCTCGTCCACAGCATCGCGGACCGCGTCGTGGCCGTGCGGGAGGCGCTCGCCGCGGGAGCGGCCGGCGTCATCCCGAAGTCCTCGCCCATGTCGACGGTCGTCGCCGCCATCCGCACGGTCGCCCGCGGCGAGGTCCTCAACAATCTGGAGTGGGCCTCGGCCATCGACGCCGACGACGACTTCGCGCGGGCCGTGCTCGGCCGTCGCGAGCGCGACGTCCTGCACCTCTACGCCTCGGGGCTGCCGCTGAAGCTGGTGGCCGAGCGGCTGCAGATCTCGGTGTCGACGGCGAAGGAGTACCTCGACCGGATCCGCGACAAGTACGTCGAGATCGGCCGTCCCGCCCCGACGAAGGTCGATCTGCTGCGGCGCGCGGTGGAGGACGGCATCCTGCCGGGCATCGACCCGGACGACGGCGATGGCGGGCGCTGAGGCGCCGATCGCCCGCCGCAACGCCGGGCGCGAGCGGATCGACCGGATCATCAGCACGGTCGTGTCGTTCTTCGGCTTCGGCTTCGGCGTGCAGACCGTCCCGCCGATCCTCGCCCAGCTGCCCCTGCTGCGCCCCGAGGTGGCCTGGCCGGTGCTGGTGCTGGTCTTCGGATCGCTCACCGCCGCCGTGGTCACCGCCGTGCTGCGGCGGGGCACGCGGATCACGGCGGTCCTGGTCGCGGTCGGTGTCCTCGTCGCCCTCCTGACCTGGCCGGCCGCCGTCGCCACCGGGGGCGCGGACCGCGAGACCCCGTGGATCTGGTACCTGCTGACCATCGGCACCGCCTTCTGCACGATCGCGGCTCCCCTCCGGATCGCGATCGCGTACGTGTCGGTGACGACCGTGCTGTTCGGGCTGCTGCGCGTCCTCCCCTCCGGCGGCGGGGCGGAGCCGACCCGCGCGATCCTCGACGCCGCCTACGTGGGCATCGTCGGCTTCGTGATGCTGGTACTGATCACCGTGCTCCGGCAGTCGGCCGACGAGATCGACCGTGCGCAGACGACGGCCATGGAGCAGTACGAGGCGGCGATGCGCCAGCACGCCGGCGAGGTGGAGCGGGTCGAGGTCGACGCCCTGGTGCACGACAACGTGCTCGCGACGCTGCTCTCCGCCGCCTCCGCCGAGTCGCCGGCCGAGCGTGCGCTGGTCTCCTCGATGGCGCAGCGCACCCTCGCCGTGCTGCTGCCCGACCACGAGCCGGAGGCGCCCGAGGGGCTGGTCCCGCTCGAGCTCCTGCAGCGCCAGCTCGCCCACGCGGCGTCCACCTTCGGGACCGAGATCGCGGTCGCGACGGCCGAGGGAGTGGATCCGCGCGCGACGACGCTGCCGCGCCCGGTGGCCGAGGCGCTGCTCGGCGCGGTCTGGCAGGCGCTCGCCAACAGCGTCCAGCACGCGGGTCCGAGCGGCAGCGTCCACCGCGCCGTGCACGGGCTGCTGGGCGACGGCGCGGTGGAGGTCGTGGTGGAGGACGACGGCCGCGGCTTCCGGCTCGCCGACGTCCCGCGCGAGCGGCTGGGCATCCGGCTCTCCATCCTCGAGCGGGTGCACAACGCGCGGGGATCGGCGCGGGTCGACTCGACTCCGGGCGAGGGCACCCGTGTCGTCCTCTCCTGGCGGGCGGACGCGGGAGGAGGGCCGTGATCGCCTACCCGCGCCCCCTGCTCCAGGCGCTCGGCGCCGGCTTCTCGCTCTACCACGTGGTGCTCGCCTTCTTCTCCTTCCGCATCTCCCCGGCCACGCCGGCCGACCTCGTCGCGGTCGCGCTGTACGTCGCGGCGACCGTCGTCGCCCTCTGGCCGGGAGCGACGACCCGGCTCGCCCTGCCCGTCGCGGTCGGGATGACCGCGGTCGCCGTCGCTCTGCCGCTGCTGGTCGCGCCCTCGCTCGATCCGGGTGCCTCCAACGGCTACTCCACCTGGTACATCGCCGCGGTCGGCACCCTCATGACGATCGTGTGCGCCCGCCGGCGCGCGGCCTGCGCCTGGGTCGGCGTCGGCTTCCTGATCGTGCACACCGTGTTCTGGGCCGGCCCGGCCGCGCTGGCCACTCTCGGCGTCGTCGGGGGGATCGCCTGGGTCGCGATCGCGCAGCTGCTCATCGTCGAGCTCGGGCGCGCGGGCTCCGAGGCGCGCGTGCTCGAGGCGGCCGAGCGCGCGGCCGCGTCGTGGCGGGCCGCGGAGGAGGCGCACCTCACGGAGCGCGAGGTCCGGCTGGAGCAGACGCGCGCCCTCGCCGCCGACATGCTGCTGCGCATCGCCGAGCCGGGACCGGGCCTCACCGACGAGGAGCGGCGCGAGTGCCGGCTGCTCGAGGCGGCCGTGCGCGACGAGATCCGCGGCCGGCGGCTGCTGGACGACGAGGTGCGGCGTCTCGTGCTCAACGCGCGGCGGCGGGGGGTGACCGTCTCGGTGCTCGACGACGGCGGCCTCGACCGCACCTCCGAGGGCGAGAGCCGACGGGTGCTGGGGGAGCTCGCCCAGGCTCTGAGCGGGATCCGCGAGGAGGTCGACCGCGTGGTGGTGCGCACCGCGTCGGCCGACTCGGCGTCAGCCGTCACGGTCGTGGGCCTGCGGACGGCCGGCGACGGCAGCGCGGGCGCCCTCGGCTCCGACGACGCGGGGGACGAGGTCGACGCCTGGGTCGAGATCCGGCGCGACGGCGTCGGCGGACGGGACGTCTGAGCGGCGGAGAGCGCGCGGGACGGCGCGGCCGTCCGCCTGCGCAGCGACCGGCGGCGACCCCCCCCGGAGGGCGTGCGGATGTCGGATCGGTGCCGCGGGCGGTACGCTCCGGCTCTCAGCACGGCTCAAGTCTCGGCGCGCCCGGTCTCTCGGAGCGGACCGATCGTCGGCGCGGCGCGGCGCGGCGCGGCACGGCGCGGCACGAGCGTGAGCAGAGCCGTCATGGGCAGAGCCCGTCAAGCGCAGAGCGCGTCAGGACGAAAGCCCGTTAACGGAGTGCGGCGGGCCGTCCACTCCTCCGAAGAGGGGGCCCGGCCCGCCGTCAAACCCCGAGTGAGGGTAACAACCCGAATATTACCCTCACTCGCCCCCAACACACCCGCCTGCTTACCCTGGTCGGCGAGTGATTGGCGGTGCCCCTTCCGAAGGAGGAGCACCGTACGTCCACTAGTGTGCTCGCTCCGCCAGGAGGCGCATAGTCAGCACTTTAGGGGACTAATCGGGGGACAAATTTCACGTTCCGCGTCGCGGATCGCTCGTTCCCCGACGGGCTGCGTCTGCGAATCCGCTCAGCCGGAGAAGGAGCGCCACGCTCCCGGTGCCGGCCGCAGCGGCCCGCGGACCGCCGCGGCGCGGTCGTTCCAGCCCCCGCTGAGCTCCTGCGGGGTCTCCGGCTCGGCCTCGGTGCGAGAGGTCAGTGCGGTGACGACGGCCGTGACGGCGGCGATCTCGGCGGCGTCGAGGCCGGGGGTGGAGATGACGACGGCGGGTGCGGAGTCGGAGGCGGTCATCCCGCGACGCTATCGCATGCCGTTCACGGCGCCGGTCGGCGGGGCATGGCTATGCTGACGCCGGATGCCGCCGGAGCGTCGTCCGTCCGTTGCGAACAGGAGCGTCCCCGCATGCCGACGTGGTTCCCGAGGAGCGGTGCCGCGGCGCTGCGCCCCCTGCGTCTGCTGGTCCGGAGGTCGCCGGCGGCCGTCTCGGTCGTCCTGGTCCTCCTGGCCGCGAGCGCGATCACGGGGACGCTCGTCGCCCCCGCGGGAGCCGAGACGACGGCCTGGTGGGCGGCGGGCCCGATGACGACCCTCGACGGCCGTCCGTGGACGGCCGTGACCGCCCTCCTGATCGCGGCGGACCCGCTGCAGCTGCTCCTGGACGTCATGCTGGTGCTCCCGATGCTCCTCGCCGCGGAGCGCCGCCTCGGCTCGGCCCGCACCCTCCTCGCCTTCCTCGTGACCGGCGCCGTCGGGATCGTCGTCGGGTCCTCCGTGCAGTCGATCGGCGCTCTCGCCGGCGAGTGGTGGGCGGGCGACACCGTCGGCGACCACACCTTCGACCCGCTGATCGGCGCGGTCGGCGCCCTCATCGCCTCGACCGCCTTCATGGGCGCTCTGTGGCGTCGCCGGCTCCGGGTGACCGTCTTCGCCGTCGTGCTGATGTTCGTGCTCTACGCGGGCGACTCCGCCGACGCGTACCGGCTCCTCGCGGGCGGCGCGGGGCTCGTGCTCGGCGCGGTGCTCGCGCGGGGAGCGTCGGGACTGCGTCCGCAGCGTCCGGCCCCGAGCTCGCACCGCGAGTCCCGGGGGCTGCTGGCGGCGGTCGTCGTCGTCACCGCCATCGGTCCGCTCGTCGCCGTCCTCTCGGACTCGGGCTACGGTCCGTTCTCGTTCCTCGGCCGACTGCTGCAGAGCGCCTTCACGGGGACGACGGACCTCGAGGACCCGTGCAGCCGCGCCCTCCGGCACTGCGCGCACCACGTGAAGCTGAGCCTGGTCGCCCCCGGGCCGATCCTGCTGACGTTCGTCCCGCTCCTCCTCCTGCTCGTCGCCGCCTACGGCCTGCGCTCCGGGCGCCGCCTGGGCCTGCTGCTGGCGGTCGGGGTGAACATCGCGATCGCGATCCTGGAGGTCTTCTCCCTCCAGCGCGCCGCCCGTCACCCCGAGTTCCTGTACTACGCCGAGTACCTGCTCTGGGTGGCGACGACGGTGCTGGTGCCGCTGGCCGTCGTGGCGATGCTCGTGATCGGGAGGAGGCACTTCCGCATCCGCGCGCCCCGTGCCGCCGCGAGGCTCTGGATGCGGGTCGTCGCCATCGCCTTCGTCGTGTCCCTCGGCGGCTACCTGGCGCTCTCGGCCGGCGTGCGCACGAGCTTCGAGCCGCTCCTGGGCCTCGGGAGGCTCCTCCTGGACGGGCTGCTGCGCTTCGTCCCGGTGAGCTTCCTCGGCGGCGCCGGACTGCTCGCCGTGCCGCGGGAGCCCGTTGCGCGGATCGTCTTCGAGTGGGTCGGCCCGGTGTTCTGGCTCGTGGTCGTCGTGGCGGTGGTCGCTCTGCTCCGGGCCACCGACGTGCAGCGGAACCGCGGCGACGAGGCGCGGTACCGCGCGCTCCTGTCCCTGCACGGCGCCGGCAGCCTCGGCCACCAGGGGACCTGGGAGGGCAACGCGCACTGGATCTCGGCCGACGGGACCGGCGGAGTCGCCTACCGGGTGATCGGCGGCGTGGCGATCACCCTCTCCGACCCGGCCTGCGCTCCGGAGCGGCGGGAGGACGTCGTGGCCGAGTTCGTGCGTTTCTGCGACGAGCGCAGCTGGACGCCCGTCTTCTACAGCATCCACGACGAGCTGCTCCCCGTCTTCGACCGGCTCGGCTGGTCGCGCCTCTCGGTCGGCGAGGAGACGATCATCGAGCTCTCCTCCTTCGAGCTCACCGGCAAGCGGTGGCAGAAGGTGCGCTACCCGCTCACGCGCGGCATCAAGCTGGGCATCGAGGCGCAGTGGACCAGCTGGCCCGAGCTCTCCCTCGGCATGGCCAACCAGATCGTCGACCTGTCGGAGCGCTGGGTCGCCGAGAAGGCGCTGCCCGAGATGGGCTTCACCCTCGGTGGGATCGACGAGGTCCGCGATCCCGACGTCGCCCTCCTGCTCGCGGTCGGACCGGACGGCGTGCTGCAGGGGGTGACGAGCTGGCTGCCCGTGCATCGGGAGGGGCGCGTGGTCGGCTGGACCCTCGACTTCATGCGCCGCTCCGACGACTCGATGCCCGGCATCATGGAGTTCCTCATCGCCTCCGCGGCGCTGCGCGTCAAGGAGGAGGGCGCCGAGTTCCTCTCGCTCTCGGGCGCACCGCTCGCCACCGCACCGGTCGAGGAGGGGGAGGAGCCTCCGGAGCCGACGGTCCTCTCGCGCCTGCTCGAGTTCCTCTCGCGGACGCTCGAGCCGGCCTACGGCTTCACGTCGCTGTTCCGCTTCAAGGCCAAGTTCCACCCGCGCTACGCGGGCCTCTGGATGACCTACGCCGACGCGCTGCAGCTGCCCCGGATCGGAGCCGCGCTGGGTCGCGCCTATCTGCCCGACCTCTCCGCCGCGCAGGCGCTGGCGTTCGCGCGGGTGGTCGGGGCGAAGCCGGAGGAGAAGCCGTCCGAGGCGTCCGCGGCGAAGCCGGATGCTCCGGCCGCCAGGGCAGGCGCTCCTGCGGCGAAGGCGGGTGCTCCGACAGCCGAGCCGGACGGTCCTGGGGTGAAGGCGGGTGCTCCTGCGGTCAAAGCGGGTGCTCCGGCGGCGAAGGCGGATGCCCGGGAAGCGAAGCCCGATTCCGCGACAGGGAAGCCGGATGCTCCGGCCGCGGAGCCGGACGCTCCCGTCGTGCGGCCCGATGCTCCCGCGGAGTCCGCTGCCCGACGGACCGGGCCCGGCTCCTCCGACTGATCGTTCCGCCCCTCCGCCCCGTGAGGAGGTGGGCGCAGCGGAACGCCGCGGCACGGACGGTCTCCCGTCTCCTGCCGCGGCGTCCGAGCGAGCCGGGTCAGAGCGGGATGTTGCCGTGCTTCTTCGCGGGCAGGTTGGCGCGCTTGGTGCGCAGCGCACGCAGCGCCTTGATGACGGAGACACGCGTCGCCGAGGGCTCGATCACGCCGTCGAGCTCGCCGCGCTCGGCCGCGAGGAACGGGCTCGCGACGTTGTAGGTGTACTCGTTCGCCAGGCGCGTCCGGACAGCTGCGACGTCCTCGCCGGCCTCCTCCGCCTTGCGGATCTCGTTGCGGTAGAGGATGTTCACCGCGCCCTGGCCGCCCATGACGGCGATCTCGGCGGTCGGCCACGCGAGGTTGATGTCGGCTCCCAGCTGCTTGGACCCCATCACGATGTACGCGCCGCCGTACGCCTTGCGCAGGATGACCGTGACCAGCGGCACGGTCGCCTCGGCGTAGGCGTAGAGCAGCTTCGCGCCGCGGCGGATGACGCCGGTCCACTCCTGGTCGGTGCCGGGCAGGTAGCCCGGGACGTCGACCAGGGTCAGGATCGGCAGCGAGAACGCGTCGCAGAAGCGGACGAAGCGGGACGCCTTCTCGCCCGCCTCGATGTTCAGCGTGCCCGCCATGGCGCTCGGCTGGTTCGCGATGATGCCGACGGAGCGGCCCTCGACGCGGCCGAAGCCGATCACGATGTTCGGCGCGAACAGCGGCTGCACCTCGAGGAAGTCGCCCTCGTCGACGATGTGCTCGATGACGCCGCGCATGTCGTACGGCTGGTTCGGGCTGTCCGGGATGACTGTGTCGAGGAAGCGGTCCGCGTCGGTCGTCTCGAGGTCGACCTCGGTCTCGAAGACGGGGACAGGCGACAGGTTGTTGTCCGGGAGGAAGGAGAGAAGCGTCCGCGCGTAGTCGAGCGCGTCGTTCTCGTCGCTCGCGAGGTAGTGCGAGACGCCCGAGATCTTGTTGTGGGTCAGCGCACCGCCGAGCTCCTCCATGCCGACGTCCTCGCCGGTGACGGTCTTGATCACGTCGGGCCCGGTGACGAACATCTGGCTGGTCTTGTCGACCATGATCACGAAGTCGGTCAGGGCGGGGGAGTAGACCGCGCCTCCCGCGGCCGGGCCGCAGATGATCGAGATCTGGGGGATCACGCCGCTCGCCGCGGTGTTGCGGCGGAAGATCTCGCCGTACTTGCCGAGGGCGACCACGCCCTCCTGGATCCGTGCTCCGCCGGAGTCGAGGATGCCGATGATCGGGACGCCGGTCTTCAGGGCGAGGTCCATCACCTTGATGATCTTCTCGCCGGCCACCTCGCCGAGCGAGCCGCCGAAGATCGTGAAGTCCTGCGAGTACACGGCGACCTGGCGGCCGTGGATGGTGCCGGTCCCGGTGACGACGGCGTCGCCGTAGGGGCGCTTCTTCTCCATGCCGAAGGCGTGGGTGCGGTGGCGCACGAACTCGTCCAGCTCGACGAACGAGCCCGGGTCGAGGAGGGTGTCGATCCGCTCCCGTGCGGTCATCTTGCCCTTGGCGTGCTGCTTCTCGATCGCCGCCTCGCCACTGGCCGTGACGGCCTCGTGGTAGCGGTTCCTGAGGTCCGCGATCTTCCCCGCGGTCGTGTACAGATCGGGCGCGGGACGTTCGGTGTTCGCGGTCACCCGCTCACCCTACCGGCGGGGCGGACGCCTCCTCTTGTCGCACTCGCACAGGGAGGGCCGCTCCCGACGGGAGGATCCGGACAAGGGCGGGCCGTCGCGCGCGGCGCTCGGAGCGGCCTCGCGGGAGCCGCCGCTACCGTGGCGGCATGCTCCTCCCGCTCTCCTCCGCCGTCTCCCCCCGCGTCCTCGCGCTCGAGTCGGCGGGGTCGACGAACGACGAGCTCCGCGAGCGGGCGGCCGCCGACCCCGCCGCGTGGCCGCACCTCTCCGTCGTCGCCACCGGCGACCAGCGCGCCGGGCGCGGCCGGCTGGGGCGCGTCTGGCAGGCGCCCGCGGGCCGCACGCTCGCGGCCTCGACTCTGGTCGACGCCTCCGCCCTCGGCGCCGAGGCCTCCGGCTGGCTGCCGCTCGTGGCCGGCGCCGCTCTCGCCCGGGCCCTCGCACCCCTCGTCGACGGGGACGTCGCCGTCAAGTGGCCCAACGACGTCCTGATCGACGGCCGGAAGGTCGCGGGGATCCTCGCCGAGCGCCTGCCGGACGGGCGGGTCGTCGTCGGCACCGGTGTGAACCTGCTGCTGACGGAGGCGGAGCTGCCGGTCCCGACCGCCACCTCGCTCGCCCTCGCCGGAGCACGGACGACGAGCGCCGACGAGGTGCTCGCCGCGTTCCTGACCGAATTCCAGGGGCTGCTGGCTCCGCTGCTAGCCCAGGGCGACGCCGAGGCCTCCGGAGCGGCCGCCGCCGTCCGCGCCTCTTGCGGCACCCTCGGAACGCGCGTCCGGCTCGAGCTGCCCGACGGCACGCAGGAGGAGGGGACCGCCGCCGCACTCGCCCCGGACGGCTCGCTCCTGCTCGAGCAGGGCGGCGCGCTGCGCTCGTTCACGGCCGGCGACGTCACGCATCTGCGCTCCTGATGGCCGGGACCGACCCCGCCGACCGCGAGCTGGCGCGGCTGACCCCGCGCGCCCGCCGGGCGGTCGCACCGGTCGTCGGCCTCCTCCTGCTCACCTGGACGGGCTTCTACTTCGCCGCGCAGTTCGAGCTCGCCCTGCAGCGCTGGATCATCGGGCTCGGCACCGCACTTCTGGTGCTGCTCCTCTGCGCTCCCGGGATCGCGGGCTGGGCGAGCGTGCGCTACCGCGTCACCGCCTCCGGCCTCAGCGCGCGCCGGGGCGTGGCGTCGATCCGGCGGGCCGAGGTGGTCTTCGATCGGAGGATGGAGGTCGTGGTCGAGCGCTCCCTCGGCCAGCGCCTCGCCCGGTGCGGGGACGTCCGGATCCTGCAGGCGGGAGCCGAGGTGTTCGTGCTGCGGGACCTGCCGGATCCGGAGCTCACGGCCGACCTGCTGCGGGAGGCGATCGGCGCGGCTCCCGCTCTCGAGCCGGAGTGGCCGCCGCCCGCGTGAGCGCGTCGGGGCCTCGGTAGCATGGAGCCGCCCCGCGCCAGCGGGCGGAGACGGAGGAGCGCCATGCGCGTCGGCGTGATCGGGGGCGGCCAGCTCGCCCGGATGATGATCCCCGCGGCGGTGGAGCTCGGCATCGAGATCGCCGTGCTCGCCGAGAGCGAGGGCGCCCCGGCGGGGCTCGCCGCGACACGGGTCGGCGACTACCGCGACGAGGCGACCGTGCTCGCCTTCGCCGAGACCGTGGACGTGGTCACGTTCGACCACGAGCACGTTCCCCAGCCGATCCTCCGCGAGCTCGTCGCCCGCGGCGTCGCCGTGCACCCCGGCCCCGACGCCCTGCTGTTCGCCCAGGACAAGCTGATGATGCGGCGCCGCCTGACCGAGCTCGGCGTGCCCGTGCCCGAGTGGGCCGAGGTCTCCTCCGCCGAGGAGCTGGGGGCGTTCCTGGCCGAGCACGGCGGCAGCGCCGTGGTGAAGACCGCGCGCGGCGGCTACGACGGCAAGGGCGTTCGCGTAGTGCGCGGCGCCCACGAGGCGGACGACTGGTTCACCGCCCTCGCCGAGGACGGCCGGGGCGGCTCGCTCCTGGTCGAGGAGCTGGTGGGCTTCCGCCGCGAGCTCGCGCAGCTCGTCGCCCGGCGTCCCTCCGGCGAGAGCATCCTCTGGCCGGTGGTGGAGTCGGTGCAGCGCGACGGCGTCTGCGCCGAGGTGATCGCTCCGGCCCCCGCGTCCGCCGGCCGGCTCGCAGCCGCCGCGGCCGAGATCGCGCAGACGATCGCCGACAGACTGGGGGTCACCGGCGTCCTGGCCGTCGAGCTGTTCGAGACGACGGACGACCGGATCCTGGTCAACGAGCTGGCCATGCGCCCGCACAACAGCGGCCACTGGACGATGGACGGATCGACCACGTCGCAGTTCGAGCAGCACCTGCGCGCGGTCCTCGACCTGCCGCTCGGCGCGACGGGCTGCCGGGATCCGTGGACCGTGATGGTCAACGTGCTCGGCGGCCCGGTGGGGGAGTCGCTGACCGACCGCTACCCGCGGGTGCTCGCCGATCACCCGGGCGTGAAGGTGCACAACTACGGCAAGGAGCCGCGACCGGGCCGCAAGGTCGGGCACGTGAACGCCACCGGCGACGACCTCGACCTCGTGGTCTACGAGGCTCGCGCGGCGGCGGCCGTTCTCACGGACTGACCCGTACGATGGTCGCCGTGACGAGCCTGCCGACCTCCCCGACCCCTGCCGGAGCCTTCTCGTGAGCGCGGACGCGCTCGTGAACGGGCCCGCGCCGCTCGTCGGCGTCGTGATGGGGTCGGACTCGGACTGGTCCGTCATGCAGGCGGCGTCCACCGTCCTCGCCGAGTTCGGCCTGGCGCACGAGGTCCGGGTCGTCTCCGCGCACCGCACCCCGGAGGCGATGATCGCGTACGGCCGCGAGGCCCGCGGCCGCGGCCTGAAGGTCGTCATCGCCGGGGCGGGCGGAGCCGCCCACCTCCCCGGCATGCTCGCCGCCGTGACCTCGCTCCCCGTCGTCGGAGTGCCGGTCCCGCTCGCCCGACTCGACGGGCTCGACTCCCTCCTCTCGATCGTGCAGATGCCCGCGGGCGTCCCCGTCGCCACCGTCTCCATCGGCGGAGCGCGGAACGCCGGACTGCTCGCGGTGAAGATCCTCGCGACCGCGGACGACGCCCTCTCCGCAGCGCTCGACGCCTTCGCCGCCGACCTCGAGGTGCAGGTCGCCGCGAAGAACGACGCCCTGGTGGCGGGCCTGTGACGGCCGTCGCCCTGCCGCTGCGGCACCCGGACGTCGCCTCCCGCGCCTTCATGACGCGGCGGGCGTGGTGGCTGCTGATCGTCAACCTGCTGGTGCCCGGGTCCGCTCAGGTCCTCGCGGGCAACCGCCGGCTCGGGCGCCTGGGGCTCGGCTTCACCCTCGGGCTCTGGGTCGCCCTCCTGGTCGCGGTGCTCCTCTACTTCGTCTTCCCGACCGGCCTCTACACGCTCGCGACCTTCGACCTCTCGATGCT
Source organism: Rathayibacter sp. AY1A5 (assembly GCF_002930875.1). NCBI lineage: Bacteria > Bacillati > Actinomycetota > Actinomycetes > Micrococcales > Microbacteriaceae > Rathayibacter > Rathayibacter sp. AY1A5. Next base: position 138,212 of record NZ_PSTM01000001.1, read on the forward strand.
CGCGCTCCAGGCCGCGCTCGTCGTCTACGGGGTGGTCTGGGCCGTGCTGACGCTCGACACCCTCCGCCTGATCCGCGTCGTCCGGGTGCGCCCGCGGATGCGCGGCGTGCTCGCGTTCGCGACGATCGCGCTGATGGCGGTCTCGGTCGGCACCACCGCCTACGGCACCTACCTGCTCGGCGTGACCCGGGGGACGCTGTCGTCGATCTTCGGCGGTGGAGCGATCGAGCAGCCGATCGACGGCCGCTACAACGTGATGCTCCTCGGCGGCGACGCGGGGGAGGACCGCGACGGTCTGCGCCCCGACAGCATCTCGGTGGTCAGCATCGACGCGTCGAGCGGCAAGGCCTCGATCATCGGCGTCTCGCGCGAGTTCGTCGACTTCCCGTTCCCCGAGACCAGCCCGATGCACGAGCTCTATCCCGACGGCTACGACACCGACAACTGCGCCGTCGACGTCTGCAAGCTCAACTCGGTCTACACCGAGGTCGAGCTGAAGCACCCGGAGCTCTACCCCGACGCCGTCGACCACGGCAGCGAGCCCGGCATCGAGGCGATGCGCGACGCGGTCGAGGGCATCCTCGATCTGAGGATCCAGTACTACGCGCTGATCGACATGGAGGGCTTCGCCCAGCTGATCGATGCGCTCGGCGGCATCGACATCGACTACGTGGCCGACGAGCCGCTGCCCCTGGGCGGGCTGCCCGACTCCGACGGCGTGATGCAGGGCGTCAACCAGTGGATCGATCCCGGGCACTGGCACTTCAACGGCGAGCAGGCCCTCGCCTACGCCCGGTCTCGCTACACCACGAGCGACTACGACCGGATGGCGCGCCAGCGGCAGGTGCAGGAGGCGCTGCTCGCCCAGTTCGAGCCGGGCAACGTCCTCGCCAAGTTCCAGGACGTCGCGTCCGCCGGGTCCCAGGTCATCAAGACGGACGTCCCGCAGGGGATGCTCGGCTACTTCGTGCAGCTGGGGCTCAAGACGAAGTCGCAGCCAGTGGATCCGATCGAGCTGGTCCCGCCGGCCGTCGACCCGGAGGACCCGGACTACGACGTCGTGCACTCGCTGGTGAGTGCCGGACTGTCGGGCGACTCCGCGCCGTAGACGGCCGGGTGCCGCACGCCTCAGAGGTCGGCGTGCAGCGCCCAGACGCGCTCCGCGGAGTCGCGCCAGCTGAAGGCGCGGGAGCGGTCGCGGCCGGCCACCGACATCCGCTCGCGCAGACCGGTGTCGGCGAGCACGCTGCTCATGGCGAGGGCGAGGCGGTCCGGGTAGTCCTTCGCGTCGCCGCGCTCGACGGCGACGCCGGCGTCCGCGGCGACCTCCATCAGCGCGGGGTCGTCGGAGTGCACCACCGGCACTCCGAAGTGCATCGCCTCGAGCACGGGCAGGCCGAAGCCCTCGGCGATGCTCGGGTAGACGAAGAGGGTGGCCCGGGAGAGGACGACGGCGAGGTCGGCGTCGCTGAGGACTCCCAGGGCGCGCACGCGCGTCTCGTCGAGGCCCTGCTCGTCGGCGACGGAGGCCACGTCCAGGTCGCCCCAGCCGGTCGGGCCGACCAGGAGCAGCGGGATCGCCGGCGCGGACGCTCCTCCGAAGGCCGCGATCAGCGAGACCAGGCCCTTGCGCGGCTCCAGCGTGCCGACGCTCAGCACGTACTCCGGGGGGAGGCCCAGCGCCGTGGCGCGCTCGTCGGCGTCCTCCGGGACGACCAGGCCGGAGCCGACGGCTCCGCCGATCACGCGCAGTCGATCGCCGAAGTCCATCAGCTGGGAGAGCTGGTGGGCGACGGCGTGGGTGGGGACGACGACGGCGTCCGCGTGCTTGCGGGCGCGCTTGGCCATCGCCCGGTGCCATTTCGCGCCGTGCGGGGTGAGGGTCTCGGGATGCGTCCACGGCACCGTGTCGTGGATCGTGACGGCGATCTGCTCGCCCTCGCTCCCGTCGTGGCTGCGCAACGGGGCGAAGAGGCTCGGGGCGTGGATCATGCCGCCGCCGGCCGGGATGGCGATCCCGTACTGCCAGGCGCGCGAGAGCTCGCGGCGCCCGAGCGGCAGCCGGTGGATGCGCGCGAGGCCGGGCAGGCGCAGGCGCAGCTCCTCCTCCTTCTCGGGCGGGTGGGCGGAGACGACGGCCTCCACCTCGCAGTCGCGGGGAGCCGTCGCGATCAGCTCGCGGGTGAGCTCCTCGGTGTAGCGGCCGATGCCGCCGGGCACGCGGGCGAGCATCTGGTCGACGACGACGCGGAGGGTGGTGGTCACGGGGTCACCGCCTCGAGGGGTGCGGCGGCGAGGGCGTCCTGCCAGGAGCGCAGCGGCGGCAGGCCCGCCCGGCTCCAGCCGTCATGGCCGAGGACCGAGTAGGCCGGACGCGGAGCGGGGCGGACGAACGAGCCGCTGTCGGTCGGGCGCAGGCGCTCGGGATCCAGGCCCGCCTTGGCGAAGACGGCACGGGCGAAGCCGAGCCAGGTCGTCTCGCCGGAGCTGGTGCCGTGGTAGACGCCGGCCGGGGCCTCCGCGTCGACCAGCTCGATCAGGCGCGCGGCGAGGTCGGCGGTCCAGGTGGGCTGGCCGTGCTGGTCGTCGACCACGGTCAGCGTCTCGTGCGCGCCCGCCAGTCGCACCATCGTCTTAGCGAAGTTGCCGCCGTGCTCGCCGTAGAGCCAGGCCGTGCGGACGACGTACCCGCGCTCCGGGTTGGCCTCGAGCACCAGGCGCTCGCCCTCGGCCTTCGTGCGGCCGTAGGCCGAGATCGGGTTCCGGGGGTGGTCCTCGGAGTAGGGGGTCGTCGCGGAGCCGTCGAAGACGTAGTCGGTGGAGACCTGCACGAGTGCGGCTCCCGTCTCGGCGGTGGCGAGGGCGAGGTTGCGCGCTCCGACGGCGTTGACGCGGTGCGCCTCCTCCTCGTCGGTCTCGGCGTTGTCGACGCAGGTGTACGCGGCGCAGTTCACCACGGCGTCGTGTCCCGCGACGGCGGCGCGCACGGCGTCGAGGTCGGTCACGTCGAGGTCGGAGCGGCCGAGGGCGGTGCTGGGGCGGGAGCCGAGGGCCGCGCGCAGGTCGGTGCCGAGCATGCCGGAGGCGCCCGTGATGAGGAAGGTCACCTCCTCATCATGCCCGAGCGGTCCGTCGGCCGACGGTCGGCGCTCCGGCACGCCGCCGGGTGGCGCAGAGAGGCGTCGCGGGCCTGTGACACGCCGTCGTTACACTGGCGACCGTGCAGATCCGAGAGCTCGACATCCCCGACGTCTACGAAGTGACTCCGCGCCAGTTCCCCGACGATCGCGGGGTCTTCTACGAGTTCTACCGCTTCGACCGCCTGGCCGAGAAGGTCGGGCACCCGCTCTCGCTGCGGCAGGGCAACACCTCCGTCTCGCGGCGCGGCACCGTCCGCGGCATCCACTTCGCGCAGATCCCGCCGTCGCAGGCCAAGTACGTCTCGTGCTTCTCCGGCGCGGTCCTCGACTACGTGATCGACGTGCGCGTCGGGTCGCCGACCTTCGGGCGCTGGGAGTCGATCCTGCTCGACGACGTCGACCGCCGCTCCGTCTACATCGCCGAGGGCGTCGCGCACGCCTTCGTGGCGCTGACCGAGGGCGCCGTGGTCTCGTACCTCGTGAGCGCCACCTTCGACCCGGCGCGGGAGAAGGGGATCGACCCGCTCGACGAGCAGATCGGCCTGCGCTTCCCGAAGGAGGCCGGCGAGCTGCTCCTCTCACCGAAGGACACCGACGCACCGACGCTGGCCGAGGCCGAGGCGCAGGGCCTGCTGCCGACCTGGGACGAGGCGCGGGCCTTCTACACGGAGCTCGACTCCGCGTCCTGACCGCCGATCCGGCGGACGGGCCGCCCGGCGCCGGCCAGGCGGCACGCCCGACCGGAGCGGATCAGCTCTTCGAGCGCAGGCGCATCAGCGCGACCCGGGCGCCCAGCCCGGCGCGCACCGCCGCACGGATCGGCGCCTGGTACCAGGCCCCGTACTTCTGCGCGAGGTAGAGGTAGGCGCTGCGGTGGTGGACCGCGAGCATCCGCGCCGAGGCCAGGCGGGTGGAGTGCCCGCCGAGGTGGGAGACGACCGCGTCGGCGAGGTAGACGTTGGTCCACCCGCGCTGTCCGAGCGAGTCGCCCAGCTGGACGTCCTCGAAGTACATGAAGTAGCGGTCGTCGAACCCGCCGATCTCCTCGAAGGCCGTGCGGCGCACCATCACGCAGGCGCCGGAGAGCCAGCCCGCCTCCATCCGGCCGTGGCGGAGGGTCTCGACCGCGCGCGAGCGCCGGTAGGTCGCCGACCACGGGTTGCCGGGCCAGACGTGGGCGAAGACGGCGTGCCCGACGCCCGTGCCGAGCGAGGGCAGAGCGCGGGCGGAGGGGTAGATCGTGCCGTCGGAGTCGAGGATCCGCGGCCCGATCGAGCCGATCCGGTCGTCCGCCGTCGCGGCGGCGTAGAGGGCGTCGATCGAGCCGGGGAGGAAGACCGTGTCCGGGTTGGTCACCAGGATCCACTCCACTTCGGGCCCGAGGCGGTCGACCGCGTAGTTGACGGCCCGGCCGTAGCCGAGGTTCTGCCCGGTCTCGTGGAACTCGACGTGGGGCAGGCGCTCGACGACGCTGCGGACGGAGTCGTCCGTGGTCAGGTTGTCGACCACCACGATGCGCACGTCGTGCTCCGTCGCCTCCGGCACGGACTCGAGGCACGCGCGGAGGACCTCACCCGAGAAGTGGGTGACGACGATGACCGCGATGGGCAACGTCGAGCGTGCGATGGGAGCCTCCGGGTGGTGCGGCGTCGACGGGAGGAGTGCCCCGTCGGAAGAACTCGACGAGGCTAGCACGCGGCTCGAGCGGGGCCCGGGAGCCTGCGGCCCTCAGCGGACGATGTCGACGGGCTCGGTGCTGACGGCCACGGCGGCGGGGGAGACCGTCTCGATCGCGGGCAGAGCATCGTGCGCCGGACGGCGGAAGACGACGAACTTGTACATGCAGAAGTTCCACACCAGTCCCACGAGGACGGCGACGGCCTTGGCGATGTTGATCGCGAGGAAGGCGTTCTCGCCGGAGCTGGGGAGGAAGAGCAGCGAGTTGCCGAAGCGGGTGTCGAAGAAGACCTCGAAGCCGTAGATGATCGCCGACTGCAGGACCAGCGAGCTGAACCCGGTGACGAGGAAGAACTTCGCGAACGTGGCGACCGAGACCCTGCCCGGGTGGCGGAAGACGAAGAAGTGGTTCAGCGCGTACGAGATCGTGATGCCGACCAGGACGGAGAAGACGTTGGCGACGAGGGTCGGCAGACCGAGCAGGAGCACGAGCGTGTTGAGGATGAGGAAGTCGATCGCCGTGTTGGTGCAGCCCGCGATGAGGAAGCGGACCTTCTGCGATTCGAGCAGCTTCTTCACGTGTAGGTCCTCTGTGTGTCGTCCTCGCCGCGGTACAGCCGCAAGGAGGGCGGAGGCGTCGGTCCTGAGATCTCGGGCGACCGGCTGCGATCGCCTTCCGACCCTAGCCTGCGAGGGCGCGATCAGGGGCTCGCGGTAGGTGACGACTCTCTGAGAATCCCTTCCGGAACGTCCTGAGCGGGCGTCGGAGCCGTTCCGCCCCGCCCGGCGTGCTCGCCGGTCACCTGAGCGGCCATCGTTATACTCGCAGGGCCACGGGGCCCGGACGTCGGTCCGATACTCGCGAACGACGAAACGGCTTGACATGCGTTCCCTCACCATCGTGATCCCGACCTACAACGAGGTCGAGAACATTGCGACTCTGCTCCCCCTGCTCGCGGACGTCGCGACCCGCAACCAGGACTTCTCCGTGCAGGTCTGCGTCGTCGACGACAGCTCGCCGGACAGGACGGCGGACGCCGCGCGCGTCGCGGGCGAGGCGCTCGAGACCGCGAGCTTCTCCGTCCGGGTGCTCAGCCGCGCGAGCAAGGACGGCCTGGGGGCCGCGTACGTCTGGGCGTTCGGCCGGATCGTCGACGCCCCCGACGCTCCCGACTACGTCCTGCAGATGGACGCGGACCTCTCGCACGACCCGCGCTACATCGACGAATTCCTGCAGGCGGCGCGGGAAGGAGCCGACTTCGTCGTCGCGTCCCGCTACATCCCCGGCGGGAGCACTCCCGACTGGACCCTCGACCGCAAGTTCCTCAGCCGCGGGGGCAACCTCTACACGAGGTTCTTCCTCGGGTCGGGGCTCACGGACTACACGGGCGGCTTCAACCTCTTTTCCTCGGATCTGCTCCGCAGGATCGACTTCACACGGGTGTCCGCCTCGGGCTACGGCTTCCAGATCGTGCTCAAGTACCGGGCGCTGAACCTCGCCCGCACGGTCCGCGAGATCCCCATCGTCTTCATGGACCGCACGGTCGGGACGTCCAAGATCCCCACGAACACCCTCCGCAAGAACCTGGTGCTCGTGCTCTCGCTCCGATTCGGCCGCGCAGCCCGGTGAGCCGGGGTGGTCGGACGCTGCTGCGTGCGAGGGCCCTCCTCCCCGAGGTCCTCGCGGGAGCCGTCGTCGCTGCCGCGACCCTCGCCGCCATCGGGTTGCTGCTCGGCACCGAGTGGCAGTCGTACTTCCTCCGCGACGGCGACTCGCTCGCCCTGCCGCTGATCCTCAGGTCGCTGGGCAGCGGAGGACCCCACCAGTGGGTCATGACGAGCCAGCTGTTCCTGTTCCCGGAGCTCCCTCTCTACGCGCTGGCGTCGCTGGTCGGGGACGCGGCCGCGGCACTGCTGCTCAACGGAGTGCTCAACGTCGTCCTCCTCTACGCGACGGCGCGCTGGATCAGCGGTCTCGTCCTCGCGCACCAGCCCGCCTGGCTGCGGCGGACGGCCGCGGTGCTGTCGATCCTGCTCCTCCTGGCCCTCTGCCTGACGGAGACCAGGGCGCTGGTCAACGAGGGCGCCCTCGCGACGACCTTCCTCCTCACGACCTACTACGGAGGGTCCGTCCTCGTCGCGGCCGTCTGCGCCGCCCTCACCCTGAACCTGCTCAGGCCCGGAGGTCGCCTGCCCGTGTGGAGCGGGCTCGCGATGGTCCTGCTCCTCGCGGCGACGACGCTGTCGGATCCGCTGCTGATGCTGCACTTCACAGCGCCGGCCGTGCTCGCGCTGGGCTCGCTCTGGCTGACGGCGCAGCTCGCCGGACGCCGCGTGCTCGGAATCGGCGCGCTCGTGATCGCCGGAACCGCCATCGGCTACCTCGCGCGCCTCCCGCTGTCCTCGCTCATCGCGACCGGCACCTCCAGCTACCTCAAGACGACGCTGGCCGGCACCGCGCTCACCGCTCTGCTCGACCAGCTGACCGACATCATGTCGACGCGGGCCGGGCTCCTCGAGCTGGTGACGATCGGCCTGCTCCTCGCGGCCGCCCTGGTGGTCGTGGGGGTGCGGATCCGCGCGCTCGCGACGGGTCCCCGCGAGCCGGGCACCGGCGACGAGCGACGGCCGGCACGGGCGTGGTTCCTCTGCGTCCTCGTCCTGGGCCAGGCGCTGGTCCTCCTCACGGTGCAGATCGTCTCGGGGAGCATCGTCTCGCGGTACCTGATGCCGATCGCGGTCTTCGCCTGCCTCGTCCCGATCGCCGTGCTCGCGCTTCCCCGGGTCCTGCCCGGGCTCGGGCGCGCCGCGTCGATCGTCTCGGCGGTCGCCGCCGGGACCGCCGTGGTCCTGCTCGCGGTCTTCGGCATCCGGACCGTGTCGTCGACCCTCCGCGCCGGTGTGCTCCAGCAGCCGGAGTCGCAGTGCGTGACGGACTGGGTCGGCGGGCGCGACATCGCCGGCGTCGGCTCGTTCTGGACCACCAGGCCGCTCTCCCTCTACGCGGGCCTGGACGTCGAGCAGATCAACACCGACTTCAGCATTCAGGTCTGGATGAGCGATCTGACCCGCTTCGAGAGACACTTCAGCTTCGTCCTCATCGATCGGGACACGCAGTGGCCGGACTTCGCCCAGGTCACGCTCGGCGAGCCTGCGAGCATCACCGCCTGCGGATCGGTCCTCGTCTACGACTACGCCGGGACCCCGGGCGAGCAGCGCCTCGACGAGATCATCGACACAAGCCTCGAGAGGGAGCGCGGGATCCATGGCTACTGACCTCGGAGCCCGTCCCCGTCGACGGGGCGCCCTGCTGCGCGAGACGGCCTGGGCCGTGGCGGCGGCCGTCATCAGCACGGTGGCGGCCGTCCTCGCCCTGCACATCAGCCCTGCGGACCTCACCGCCCGCTGGCAGGTCGGCGGGGACGACCAGATCCTGCACTACACCCTGTTCACGAGCGCCACCCAGGTCTTCCCGTTCGCGACCAACGACGCGCTGGGCTTCCCCGACGGGATGAACGCCTTCTTCAGCGCCCAGTTCGACCTCTCCGCCGCGGTCGTCGTCTCGCTGCTCGGCCTGGTGGTGCGCGACGGCGTCCTGCTGCTCAACGTGTTCTACCTGCTCACCTTCGCCGGCGTGGCGGTCACCGGCTACGCCTTCTTCCGCGCTCTCACCGTGCGCCCCTGGGGCGCTGCGCTCTTCGCCACGGCGTTCAGCCTCGCGCCGTACCACTTCATCCGGATCTACTCCGGTCACGCCTTCCTGGCTAACTACTGGGCGATCCCCCTAATCGGGGTCCTGCTGCTGATGGTCGCCGGGCCGAGGACGGATCCGTTCCGCGGCTGGGCGTCCCGAGCGCGGACGAGAGCGAGCCGTCGAGTCCGCCGGATCGCTCCCGGAGTCGTCCTCGCGCTGCTGATCGCCTCGACGGGCGGGTACTACTACGTCTTCGCCGTCCTCGTGGTCGGCGGGGTCTTCGCGGCGGCGACGGTCGGGAGGCTCCTCGCGCGGGTCGGCTGGCGCGAGCTGCTGCTGCCCGCGGTGCCGGTCTTTGCTCTCGGGGGCTTCGTCGCCGTCGAGCTCCTGCTGCTCGGGCTCGGGTACGGCGAGCGGTACCGCCCCTACTTCGAGGGCCGGACGCTGTCCGAGTCCGAGTTCTACGCGGGGAAGCTCATCCTCCTCGTCCTGCCGTGGGCGGCGTCCGCGGTCCCGGGGGCGCAGGACCTGCTCGCCGACTACACCCGCGAGACCGGCATCCTCCAGACCACGGAGCCGCCGGGCTTCTCGATCATCGGATCGGTCGGCCTGATCCTGCTACTCGGAGCGGGTCTGCTCCTCCTCCTCGCCGGCTCCGTCCCCAAGCGGGGCGCACTCGCCAGGCTGGTGGACCAGCCGCGGGTGGGCCTGCTCGCCTCCGCCTCCCTCTGGACGCTGGCCTTCTACGCGGTCACCGGGCTCGGAGTCGTGGTGTCGCTCGTCGCGGGCCCGACGATCCGCGCCTGGTCCCGGCTGTCGATCGTGCTGCTGCTGCTCGCCCTCGCCGCCGTGGCCCTCGTCCTGGACAGGGTGACGGCGCGGTTCGGCGTCCGCGCGATCCTGGGGGTCGTCGTCGCAGGAGTCGTCGTGGCGGATCAGCTCGTCGGGGTCTCCGGCCTCGTCGTCCTGAACCCCACCGACGACAGGGAGATGCGAGAGTTCGTCACGGCGGCCGACGACCTCCTGCCCGACGGCTGCGGCGTGGTGCAGCTGCCGCTCAAGAGCTTCCCGGACAGCGGGAGGATCGGAGAGCTCGACGACTACGACGAGGCGCTGCCCTACCTCTCGACCGACGACGGCGATCTCGAGTGGAGCTACGGGTCCGTCGCGGGGACCTACGGCTGGGACGTATGGTCGTCCGTGGACTCGCCGGCCGAGTTCGACGCGGCCGTGGACTCGACCGGCGCGTGCGCCGTCTACGTCGACACGGCCGGCTACACCGAGTCCCAGCTGAGCTGGCAGCCCTTCGTCCAGGCGGCGACGGGGACCACCGTCCCCGCGGTCGCCTCCGACTCCGGTCGCTGGCTCCTCTTCGTCCCGGGGAGCTGAGCGCGCACCGCACCCGGCCGGGCGGGCATCCGGCCCGGCCGCACGGGCCGATTACACTGGTCGGGTGCCTGACGAGACCACCACTCCCCAGCGACCCCACGAGGGCGCGAGCGACGCCGAGACCATCGCCGAGCTCCGCGAACGCCTCGACGAGCTCCTCAACGACCCGCTCGACGAGTGGGCGGCCAACATGAGCTTCGGCGGCTCGCCCTTCGTCGCCGACTTCGAGTCGACGCTGTCGTGGAAGGTCACCCGGCCGCTGCGCGCGGCGAGGACCTTCCAGATCCGCGTTGGCCAGCTCGGCCTGCCGGGAGCCGTCCGGCACACGGTCCGGTACGCGCAGCGCCGCTTCGGGCAGGGCCGGTGAGCGACGTCGACACGGTGGGACGCGACGAGCGCCGGGCCTTCATCCTCCAGCGCCTCGAGCAGATCGCTCCGTTCGTCCTCGAGGACGCGGAGCTCGCGGCCGACCTGGCCCGCCGGGGCCCCGGCCCCTTCCTCGACGAGACCGCCCGGGCCGTCCAGCGCCGCGACTCCGACGACCTGACCTGGCTCTCGCTCACCGCCTTCCTCGGCGTCTACCCGGTGCCGCACCTCTTCAACTGGTTCAAACGCTCGCTCCAGCTGGCGCAGCCCCATGAGGCGATGCGGGTGTTCATGGTCGCCGGCACCCGGGCGTCCACCGGCTTCCACGATCTCTCGACGACCCTCTCGGTCGTGACGGGGGAGGTCGTGGTGGACGTAGACTTCTGCGCCCGCAACTCCCACGCGACCGGCATCCAGCGGGTGGTCCGCCAGACCATGAAGCGCTGGCACCGCGACCGGGAGCCGATCCTCGCCGCCTGGGAGCACGGCTCGATGTCCCTGCGCCGCCTCGGCGCGGGCGAGCTTGAGCGTGTCGTCGACTTCGAGACCAGCAGCAAGCGCCCGTGGGATCCGGGTCGTCCCGAGCGGGTCGAGTTCATCGTCCCCTTCCGCTCGACCCTCGTGGTCCCCGAGGTCCCGGCGATGGGCATCTGCGACCCCCTGGCCGCGCTGGCGCAGTACTCCGGGAACACCGTGAGCATGATCGGCTACGACTTCATCCCTGTCGTGAGCGCCGACACGGTGCCGCCCCACGAAAGCCTCCGCTTCGTCAACTACCTCACCGTCGTCAAGCACGCGAGCCGCGTCGCGGCGATCAGCGGGGCCGTCGAGGAGGAGTTCGCCGGCTTCAACGCCGCGCTGCCCGCTCAGGGTCTCGAGGGTCCCGAGCTGCACGCCGTCCCGCTGCCGGTGGAGGCGCCCCCGCTCTCGGGAGCGACGACCCCGGAGAAGGACGACCTCCCCCTGGTCCTCTCCGTCGGCAGCCACGAGCCGCGCAAGAACCACCTGGCGATCCTGTTCGCCGCGGAGATGCTCTGGCGCGAGGGGAGGAGGTTCCGTCTGCGCTTCATCGGCGGAGGCAATCCCTGGGCCACGCAGGTCTTCGACGTGCTTATCCGCGAGGCGCAGCGTCGCGGACGAGCGGTCGAGGTGATCCGCGGCGCCGGCGACGACGTGCTGATGTCCTCCTACCGCAACGCGCGCTTCTTCGTCTTCCCGTCGACCCACGAGGGCTACGGCCTGCCCGTCGCCGAGGCGCTGGCGCTGGGGCTGCCCTCCATCACGTCCGATCGCGGATCGCTCGCCGAGATCGCCGCCGACGGCGGCTGCATCACGGTTGACCCCTACGACGACGACGAGCTGACAGCGGCGATGCGCGAGCTTCTCGACTCCGACGAGCGTCTCGCCGAGCTCACCGCCGAAGCGCTCGCCCGCCCCAAGCGGACCTGGAACGACTACTCCGCGGAGCTCTGGGAGGCCCTCGTGCCCTCGGTGCCGGCTGCGGACGAGGAGGACGCCCGTGCGTGAATCGACCGCTCTCGAGCGCCTGACGCTGCTGCTCGAGACCCTCGAGCCCACCGCCGTCCCCGCCCGCGAGGTGCCGGTGCTGGTGCGCCAGGTGTCCGACGCCGTGGGGCAGCCGACCTTCGAGCACACCTGGCTCCTGCTGGCGGTCCTCACGGCGGAGCTGCCGGTGCGGGACCAGGTCGTCGACGCCCGCCGCACCGCCCGCCTGGACGGAGTGCCCGCCCTGCTGGAGTCGCTGCTGCGGCCGACCCCGGCCTCGCGCGTGCTCGACGCCGTCCGGGCGCCCGGCTCCGTCGTGATCGCCCGCCACGCCGTCCTCGTCGACGTCCACCACACGGCTCGAACGGGGCTCGCCACCGGCATCCAGCGCGTGGTGCGGAACACCATCGTCGAGTGGAACAGCCGGCACGAGGTCGTCCTCCTCGTGTGGGACGACGCGATGTCCGGCTTCCGCGAGGTGGGCAACGATCTGCGGACGAACGCGCTGTTCGGATCCGTCCCCGATGCGCGGCTCGATCCGCACGCGCCGGTCGTCGTGCCCTGGCAGTCGCTCTACGTCCTGCCCGAGCTCGCGATCGAGGATGCGCGGAGCGCCAGGCTCGCTGCGTTCACGGAGTTCAGCGGGAACGCCACCACGATGATCGGGCACGACTGCGTCCCGCTGACGACGGCGGAGACGGCGCACGGCGGCATCAGCGGTCAGTTCCCCCGGACCCTGGTCGCCGTCTCCCACATGGACCGCGTGGCCACGGTGTCCTCCGCGTCCGAGACGGAATTCCGCGGCTGGCGGGGCATGCTCGAGGGCGACCGGGGCCCGGAGATCGACGCGGTCCCCTTGCCCGCGTCCGCGGGGGGCAGCGAGACGGCGGATCGGGAGAGCACCCGTGTCCGGCTGGGGGCCGCTCCCGGCCAGCCCCTCGTCGTCTGCATCGGCAGCCACGAGCCGCGCAAGAACCACCTGGCCGTCCTGCACGCCGCCGAGCTCGCCTGGCGCTCGGGTGTCGACTTCGCCCTCGCGTTCATCGGCGGCAACGCGTGGAACAGCGAGGAGTTCCAGGGCCGGATGCGGGCACTGCAGGACGAGGGCCGCACGGTCGACTCCTTCTCCGCGATCACCGACGAGCTGCTCTGGAGCGCCTACCGCAGTGCGCGCTGCACGATCTTCCCGTCCCTGAACGAGGGCTTCGGGCTGCCGGTTGCCGAATCCCTGGCCGTCGGCACGCCCGTCATCACCTCGGACTTCGGCAGCATGCGGGACATCGCCGCGCAGGGTGGGGCCCTGCTCGTCGACCCGCGCGACGACCACTCGATCCGCGACGCGATGATCTCGCTCGTCGCCGACGACGAGGTGCACGCGCGCCTCTCGGCCCAGGCCCGCGATCGGACGAACCGAACCTGGACCGAGTACGCCGACGACCTGTGGAGCTACGTCACGGCCGTCGCGCCCTCGGGGGTCTCGGTCCTCTAGACGGCTCGGAGGCGTCCCTTCCCGCGGAGGGGCGCCTCAGACGTCCGCGAGGCCGCGCGCGGCGCGCACCAGAGCGTCCGCGGCGTCGGTCCATGGCCGGATGTCGCCGGGGTCGATCCGGCGGGGAGCGACGAGGGCGGACTCCAGCGCCTCGCGCAGGGCCTCCTCGTCGCCGGGGGGCACGAACCGAGCGGACGACTCGTGTCCTCGGAGCGCGTCCCGGATGCCGGGCACGTCGGAGACCACGACGGGCGTGCCCGAGGCCACCGCCTCGAGGGCGGGGAGGCCGAAGCCCTCGTGCAGGGACACGAGGGCGAGCGCGGCGGCACCGGTCATCAGGGCGGGCATCTCGGAGTCCTCGACGAACACGGGGGAGAGGCGGACGTCCGCACCCGCCCTCCCCGCCTGCTCGACGGCGGTGCGCACGTCCTCGTCGTCCCAGGAGGTCGCTCCGACGAGAAGCAGCACCGCGTCCTCGGGGCGGTCGGCTGCGCTGAAGGCGCGCACGAGCGCGGCGATGTTCTTGCGGGGCTCCAGGGCGCCGACGAAGAGGACGTAGGGGCGGGGACCGATCCCGACCCGGGTGCGCACGGCCGCCACCTCCTCGTCTCCGCGGGGCCGGAAGACGGACGCGTCCACGGTCGTCGGCAGCACGACGATCTTCCCGGGGTCCACCTCGAGGTGCTCGACGATCTCGGCGGCGGCCGACGGGGTGCCCGTGGCGACGAGATCGGAGCGGGCGAGCCATCCGGGCATCCTCGAGGCGAGGAGGGCGCGGCGCGCGGCGGGCACGAGCTGAGGGGCGACCGCGAAGCACGCGTCGTGGACGAAGGTGATCGAGCGGGAGCGGCGGGTGACCGCCCAGTTGCGGTAGTTGGGGAAGAAGTGGACCCCGCGGCCGGTGATCAGGTCCAGCGGGACCGAGATCCGCGTGAGGAGACCGACCAGCCGCCGGGGCAGCGGGATCGCCCGGATCCGGAACGGCAGGCCGAAGCGCCCGACAGCGCGCGTCTCGGACGCCGGCACGAAGAGCACGACCTCGACCTCGCCCCGGTCGTGCGGCTGGACGAGGGCCCGGAGGGTCTCGAGGAGGACGTGGCCCACCCCTGTCAGCCGCTCGGACGCCAGCGGACTCGCGTCGACGAGCAGCCGGACGCGCTCACCCGTCACGCCAGGGTGACGCCGTCGACCGTCGCGGAGGCTCCGACGTCGACGAGGCCGACCCGCTTGGTGGTGCGCTCGACGGTGAAGCGGGCTCCGACCGGGACCCGGGTGAACTCGCCGCCCTCGAGAGTGGACGCGGACGCGTGCACGGCGTAGGTGCCTCCGCCGAAGTGCGTGTCCGGGAGATGGAAGACGACCGTGGTCTCGCGGGTGAGCGGCGGGTGCTCGAAGCCCAGGCGCATCGTGTTAGTGCCGAAGACGACCTGTCCGAGCGGGGTGTCGACGCCCATCCCGAGGAACCAGTGCTCGAGCGGGACGGTGGTCAGCGGCCTCAGGGTCACCCGGACCTCGAGGTCCTCGCCGGGCCGCAGGATGCGGTTGCCCTCCTCCAGCGTGCCGCCGTCCAGCTCGACGGCGACGATCTCGGCGGGCTGGACCTGCTCGGGTTCCTCGCCCGACTCCTCGGCCTCGGCGACGGCCTCGGCCGTCTCGCGCTCGACGCGCTCCTGACGGGAGGACTCGAATCCGTTGCGCAGGACTTCGAGGCCGCGCGACGTCTCGCCGTCGTAGATGATGTTCCCGTGATCGAGCACGACGGTGCGGTCGCAGAGCTCGCCCACCTGCTCGAGCGAGTGGGTGACCAGCACGATGGTCTTCCCCGCGCGCTGGAAGGCGCGGATGCGGTCCATGCACTTGCGCTGGAAGGGCTCGTCGCCGACGGCAAGGACCTCGTCGACGAGGAGGAGGTCCGGGTCGGTGTGGATGGCGATCGCGAACGCGAGGCGCACGTACATGCCCGAGGAGTAGAACTTCACCTGCGTGTCGATGAAGTCGGCGATCTCGGAGAAGTCGACGATCGAGTCGAACTTGTCCTCCAGTTCCTTGCGGGAGAGGCCGAGGATGGCGCCGTTGAGGAAGACGTTTTCGCGGCCGGTCAGGTCGGGGTGGAAGCCCGCGCCGAGCTCGAGCAGCGCGGCCAGCCGGCCTCGTCGCTCGACCGTGCCGGTGGTGGGCTGGATGATCCCGCCGATGAGCTTGAGCAGCGTGCTCTTGCCGGAGCCGTTCGCGCCGATCAGGCCGACGGTGGAGCCGAGCGGGATGTCGAGATCGATGTCCCGCAGCGCCCAGAAGTCGTCGCGGTGCTGCTTCCCGCGCCCGAAGTTGACCACGCGCTCCTTAAGGCTCTTGTCCTTGCGGATCACGAAGCGCTTCGAGGCGTTCTGCACGCGGATGATCGTCGGCATCTGCGCCGCGTCGGGAAGGGCGACCTCTGTCTCGAGTGTCATGCGATCAGATCTCCTGGGCGAAGTTGCCCTCGAGGCGGCGGAAGATGCGGTGGGCGATCCACACCAGCACCACCCCGACCAGGAAGACGATGAGAAGGTGCAGCGCCATGTCGGCGGGCCAGGGCTGGCCGGCGACCGACCGGAAGGATCCGTCGGCCTGCTCGACCTGGGTCTCGCGCGAGCCTGGTCCCCAGATGGCGCGCTGGAAGGCGAGCATGGCGTTGGTCATGGGATTGAGCAGGTAGATCTGCTCGAGCCAGTTCGGGACGGTCTCCACCACGAACGACCACGCATAGGTGATGGGGGAGAGCCAGAAGAAGATCAGCAGGCCGACCTCGACCAGGAACTGGATGTCGCGCAGGTAGACGTTGAGGGCCGAGAGTGCGAGAGCGAGGGCGAGACCGTAGACGAGCGTCACGGCGAGCGCCGGGAGGATGAAGAGGAGCTGCCAGCTGACGTTGAGCGCGCCGAGCGCGATCGCGCCGACGATCAGGACGAGGAACTGCACGGCGAAGTTGAACAGCGCGGCGCCGATGGTGGCGACCGGGAAGATCTCGCGCGGCAGGTAGACCTTCTTGATCAGGCCCGCGTTGGCGAGGATCGAGGTCGTCCCCGTGGCGACGATCTCGCTGAAGAGGTTCCAGAGCGTCAGCCCGCAGAAGACGAAGATCGCGAACACGGGGATGCCGCGCGCCGCCCCGAGGAACTGGCCGATCGCGACGTAGTAGATCATCAGCATCACGAGCGGGCGGATCAGCGTCCACACGAAGCCGAGGCTGGAGTCCTTGTACCGGGCCTTCAGCTCGCGGTTGACCAGCAGCCGGAGGAGCTCGCGGTGCTTGAAGATGTCGATCAGGGCCGAGACGAACCCGCTCTTGCGGCCCTCGCCGGGCTGCGTCCCGCTCTGGTGGAACGGCTCCCGCGCGATCGCGTCGACGCGGTCGGCCGCGCGCGTGATCGTCGATTTCCTGCTGCTCATCGGTCTCCCAGCCATAGCACTGCCGTGGCGGCAGCCAGATCATTGTACGTACCCGGTCCCGCGCCCCGGCGGTGCGGCGCGGAGCGGGCGTCGCGGGTCAGCGTGAGCGCGCCAGCTCGAGGTCGTTCTCGACCATGCGGGCGACGATCTCCTCGAAGCCGACGGTGGGCGCCCAGCCGAGCACCTCGCGGGCCCGGGAGGCGTCCCCGCGCATCTCGGGGGCGTCCACGGGGCGCGCGAACCGCGGGTCGATCGTGACCCGCTGCTCCCAGTCGTCGATGCCGGCCGCGGTGAAGGCGGCACGGACGAAGTCGCGGACCGAGTGCGCGACTCCGGTCGCCACGACGTAGTCGCCCGCCTCCTCGGCGCGCGAGGCGCGCACGAGGGCGTCCACGTAGTCGGGAGCCCAGCCCCAGTCGCGGCGCGCGTCGAGATTGCCGAGCGAGAGCTCCGACTCGGCGCCCGTCGCGATCGCCGCGACTCCGGCGGTGATCTTGCGGGTGACGAAGCCGAGCGGCCGACGCGGCGACTCGTGGTTGTAGAGGATGCCGGACGAGGCGTGGAGCCCTCGGCCGCGGTAGACCGCGACGAGGTGGTGCGCGAACGCCTTCGCGGCTCCGTAAGGGGAGACGGGGCGGATCGGGGTCCGCTCGGTCTGCGGGTTCTCGGTCGCGGCCCCGAAGATCTCGGAGGAGGAGGCCTGGACGAAGCGGACCTCCCGGCCCGCCGACTCCTGGAGCGCCAGCGAGGCCTCCAGGAGCGCGGCGACCGCGGTGCCGGTCACCTCGGCCGTGAGCACGGGCTCCTTCCACGAGAGCGCGACGGAGGAGAGGCCGGCGAGGTGGAAGACCGTGTCCGGCCGCGCCTCCGCGACGATACGGCCGAGGCCGGAGGCGTCGCGGAGATCGCCCTCGAAGGGGCGGACGGCGGCGGGAAGAGCGGCGTCGTCGGTCCCGCGCACGAGCGCGGAGACCTCCCAGCCGTCGGCGAGCAGGCGCTCGACGAGGTAGCCCCCGTCCTGACCGCTCGCTCCGGTGACGAGAGCGGCAGGCATGACTACTTGATCAGCGCGGACTGCTCGGCGAGGTCGTTCTCGACCATCATCGCCACGAGCTCGGGGAACGAGACCTTCGGCTCCCAGCCGAGGACGTCGCGCGCCTTCGCTGGGTCGCCGATCAGCAGGTCCACCTCGGCGGGACGCATGAACGCGGGGTTCTGGGTCACGTACGGAGTCCAGTCCTCGATGCCGACGTGGTTGAAGGCGATGTCGAGGTACTCGCGGATCTCGTGGGTCTCGCCGGTCGCGACCACGTAGTCGTCGCCCTCGGGCTGCTGCAGCATGCGCCACATCGCGTCGACGTAGTCGCCGGCGAAGCCCCAGTCGCGCTTCGCGTCGAGGTTCCCGAGCTCCAGCGTCTCCTGGAGGCCGAGCTTGATGCGGGCGACCGCGAGGCTGATCTTGCGTGTGACGAACTCCGGTCCGCGGCGGGGCGACTCGTGGTTGAAGAGGATGCCGGAGGAGGCGTGCATGCCGTACGACTCGCGGTAGTTGATGGTCATGTAGTGGCCGAAGACCTTGGCCACGCCGTAGGGCGAGCGCGGCCAGAGCAGCGTCTCCTCGCTCTGCGGGACCTGCTGGACCTTGCCGAACATCTCGGAGGAGGAGGCCTGGTAGAACTTCACGCGCGACATGTCGGAGCCGGCGTAGAGGCGGGTCGCCTCGAGGATGTTGAGCACGCCCTTGCCGGTCACGTCGGTCGTGAGCGACGCGTTCTCCCACGAGTAGGCGACGAACGAGATCGCACCGAGGTTGTAGACCTCGTCGGGCTGGGCGGCGGCGAGCACGCGCACGAGGCTCGACACGTCGGTGAGGTCGCCGGTGAGCAGGGTCACCTCGGGCACGGTGCGGCGGACCAGCTCGTACTTGGGGTTGTTCTGCCCGCGGACGAGCCCGAAGACCTCGTAGCCCTTCGAGAGGAGGAGCTCGGCGAGGTAGAGGCCGTCCTGGCCGGTGATTCCGGTGATCAAAGCGCGGGGCACGTGGTGGTCCAATTCGTCGGGGTCGATGACAGCGGGACACATACTACCCACGGGCACGGCAGGGCGCCGGGAGCGGTGCGGCCCGCCGGTATCCTGGCCGGGCTTCGGACCGATTGGACGCCATGCCGGAACTCCGCCCCGTCACGCTCGCCGTGCTCACCGTCGACCCGGGCGGGATGGGCGGCGGCGAGACCTACGCGCGCGCGCTCACGCGCCTCCTGGCGCCGCGGCCGGGGGAGGAGGGGCCCGCCGTGCAGGTGCTCGTACCCGAGAACGCGCGCGGCTTCAGCGAGGGCGTGCCCGAGGTCGTGGCCGAGGGGGTCGTCAGCGGGGCGGGCCACCGCCGCCGGGCCGTGGGGATGCTCCAGGCGCTCCTGCGCACGCCGCGCCTGCGCCGGCGCCTCGGCCGGGACGCGGTGCTCTACTTCCCGTTCACGGTCCCGCTCCCGTGGCCGTCGCGGCGGCAGGGGCACGTGCAGATGCTGTTCGACCTGCAGCACCGCGACCTCCCGCACCTCTTCCCCCGCGTCGAGCGCGTCTTCCGCCGGCTCGCCTACGAGGCGACCGCTCGCCGCGCCGACGCGGTCATCACCATCAGCGCCTTCACCAAGGGGCGGATCGTCGAGCTGCTGGGCATCCCGGAGGAGCGGATCCACGTGTCGCATCTCGGCGTGGACACCCGGCGCTTCGTCGCGAATCTGGGCACACGCGAGGACTTCGTCTTCTACCCGGCGCGCGCCTGGCCGCACAAGAACCACGCCCGCCTGTTCGAGGCGGTGCGCCTGCTGCGGGAGCAGGGGCACGCCCTCCGGCTCGTGCTGACCGGAGGGGATCTGGACCGCCTCGGCCCGCTGCCGGACTTCGTCGAGTGGCGCGGCCACGTCACTCCGGAGGAGCTCGCCGACCTCTACCGCCGAGCCGCGGTGCTGGCGTTCCCGAGCCTCTACGAGGGCTTCGGCCTCCCTCCCATCGAGGCGATGGCGTCGGGATGCCCGGTCGCCGCGTCCGACGCGGGCTCGCTCCCGGAGATCTGCGGGGACGCCGCGGTCTACGTCGATCCGCTCGAGCCGCGCTCGATCGCGGACGGGATCCTCGAGGCGATCGAGCGGACAGGCGAGCTCGGCCCGCTCGGCGTCGAGCGCGCCCGGTCCTTCAGCTGGGAGCGCTGCCGGGAGGAGCACCTCGCCGTGCTCCGCCAGGTGGCGCGGCGGCGCGGGCGCTGAGGAGTCCGGTCAGTCCCGCGGGTGCAGGAGCCGGCGCCAGCTCAGTCCCTGAGCCGCGCGCATCGCGCAGAGCACCACGAGCAGCCAGCCGGCGTCGAGCAGGATCGAGCTCTCGGCCAGCGCGGTGACCATCAGCACGGTCAGCACCAGCACCGGCCAGACGTGCACGACCGCCTTGCGCTCGGAGGCGATCAGCCAGGAGCGCCAGAGCGCGAGGCCGATCAGCACGACGAAGACGACCACCCCGACCGCGCCGACCTGCAGGGCCACGTCGAAGAGCGCGTTGAGGCTCGACGAGTGCGGGCGGCCCGAGAGGTAGTCGATGGCGGTGAAGGGGTAGAGGTCGGGCCGCCAGTAGCCCACCCAGCCCCAGCCGACGATCGGAGCGAGGTCCGTGAAGCGCCAGACCTGCTGCCAGAGCCGCAGCCGGAACTCGAACTCGCTGCCCGCGTTCAGCAGCTCGATCACCCGGTAGCGCAGGAGCCACACGGTGAGGGAGGCCGCGGCGGCGACGCCGAGCACCGTGAGCTGCCGCCGACGGCGGTGGGTGCCGTCGCCGTGGCGCACCCAGCGCAGAGCGAGGGCGACGACGACGGCCACGGCGAGCACGCCCGCGCTCACGGCGGAGCGCGTGAAGAGGAGGGTGACCGCGGCGAGGGCGATCGAGGCGACGGCCGGCCCGCGGGCGACGGAGCGGGTCATCAGCTCCACCGAGAACGTCACGATCGCCAGCAGGCAGACCAGCCCGAGCTGGTTGCGCGTGCCGACGAGTCCCTGGATCGGCCCGCCGACCGCGAGCAGGCCCTCCACGCCGAGGAAGCGCAGCGGCTGGTCGATCAGCACCCCCGAGAGCACCTCCACGGCCAGCGAGGCGATCAGCACGACCCGCAGCACGTCGCCGACCGAGCGGATGATCTGGATGATGTCGCGCGTGAGGCCGATCGCGATCGCCAGGAACGCCAGGGCGAACTGGTAGACGACGCTCGAGACCGTGGCCCAGGTGTAGTCGCTCCACAGCACGCTGAGCGCGATCCAGCCGAGGAACACCAGGATGCTCGTGGGCAGCAGGCCCTCCCAGTCGAGCCGCCCGCGCCGCAGGACGAGCATGACCGCGGCGAGGGCGGTGAGCGTGGCGACGGCGGCGATGTAGCCGGGCCAGCCGAGGAGTCCGCGGACCGCCGGAGCGCAGAGGACGGTGACGAGAGTGGTCTGCGCGAGGGCCGCCGCGAACTGCGGGGACGCCGTCGCGTCGGCGACGGAAGCGGGGAGCGAGGGGCGGCGGGGCCTCATCGCCTCGGGGAGGCGTCGGCGAGGGGGAGCGGGGTCGCGGCGAGGACCTCGGGCGTCTCGGTCGCCGGCCGCTTGGTCTGCACCGCGAAGAGGACGAGGAGCAGCCAGCCTCCCTCGATCAGGATCCGGCTCTCGAAGAGCGACTGCGCCAGGAGGGCGACCACGATCAGCAGCGGAGCGAGGCTGACGGCCGTGTAGGGGAGGGTCGAGGTCGCGTCGCGCCGCGGGCGGTCGACCGCGCGGAACCAGGAGCGCCACAGCGTCGAGACGGCGAGCGCCGCGAAGAGGACGAGGCCGACCGCTCCGAGCTGGAGGGCGACGTCGAGCCAGGCTTCGTGGGCCTGCAGGTAGAGCACGCCCTTGCGCTCGGCGAGGGTGTCGAACGGGGCGGCCCAGGGAGCCCAGTAGCTGACCCAGCCCCAGCCGAGGACCGGGCGCTGCAGCGTGAGCGCGATCACCGAGTCCCAGATGTCGAGGCGGCCCGTGGCGTCCTCGCTCTTGCCGAGCAGGCCGAGGAGGGCGCCCCAGCCCGCGGCGCCTCCGGCGACGGCGGCCACCGCCAGCCCCGCGGCGGTCAGGTAGACGGGACGGCGGCGGGACTCGCCCCTCCGGCGAGCCCAGAGCGCGAACGCGGCCGCGAGGACGACGGCGACGAGGCAGAGCAGGACGGTGGCCGAGCGGGTGAGCAGGAGGGTCGCGACGAACAGGGCGACCCAGACCGCTCCCCAGCGGCGCCGGACCGAGTGGGCCGCCAGCTCGATCGCGATCACGATCAGGCCGAGCAGGGCGAGGAAGCCGAGGAGGTTGCGGTTGCCGACGATCCCCTGGACGGGCTCGCCGGTGAAGAGGGCTGCCTGCGACCAGTAGAAGGCATCGGGCGTCGGTCCGTCGGCGGGAGGCTCGACGCCGAACGGCAGGACGGGCTGCCGCACGACGACCGCGATCACGAGCTCGAAGAGGAGCGAGAGGCCGACGGAGAGGCGCAGGGCCCGTCCGAGAGCCGTGAGCAGCTCCCGGCTGCTCAGCGTGACGGCGAGGACGACGCCGCCGAGCGTCGTCGCGAGCTGCGCCGTGACTCCGATCGCGCTCGCTCCCGGATAGGCGGACCACAGCAGCGAGAGCACCGCGAGCCCGAGGAAGAGGACCAGCGACTTCGGCGTGCGGGCCCAGCGCGGGCGGGGGCGGGCGCGGACGAGCACGGCGATCGAGGCGCCCAGGAGCAGCGCGACGACGACGCCCCAGCCCCACCATCCGGCGAGGTTCCGCAGCGACTGGCCGGCCAGCAGCACGGCCAGCACCGCCACCGCGAGCGCTCGGGGAGCGGCGGGGGCGGCGCGTCGGATCATGGCGACCAGTCTAGGGAGCGGGGGCGGCGCGGCGGCGTGCCGGGCGCGCCGCCGCTCGCTCCCCGGCCGGGGCGTCCCCTCGGGGAAGACGGCTTGGACGGGAGGCTCAGACGAACGCAGCGGTGCCGGTGATCGAGCGGCCGACGATCAGCGTGTTCATCTCGCGGGTGCCCTCGTAGGAGTAGAGGGCCTCCGCGTCGGCGAAGAAGCGGGCGACGCCGTAGTCGAGGACGATGCCGTTGCCGCCCATCACCTCGCGGCACCAGGCGACGGTCTCGCGCATCCGGGCCGTCGCGTAGACCTTCGCGAGGGCGGAGTGCTCGTCGCGCTGCTCGCCGGCGTCGAGCATCTCGGACACGCGGGTCGCCAGGGCGATGCTGGCCGTGATGTTGCCGATGCTCTTGACCAGGAGGTCCTGCACCAGCTGGTGCCCGACGAGCGGCTTGCCGAACTGCACGCGCTCCTTCGCGTAGCGCAGCGCCGCGTCGTAGGCGCCGATCGCGACGCCGATGGCCTGCCAGGCGACCTCGGCACGGGTGAGCCGGAGCACCTTCGCGGTGTCGCGGAACGAGTTCGCGCCCTGCAGTCGCAGCGACTCCGGGACGCGGACGCCCTCGAGCACGATGTCGGCGTTCTGCACCGTGCGCAGGCTCTGCTTGCGCGCGATGGCGGTGGCGCGGTAGCCCGGCGTCGAGGTGGGGACGAGGAAGCCCTTCACCTGGCCGTCCTCCGCGTCCTTCGCCCAGATCACGGTCACGTCGCTGAAGGTCGCGTTGCCGATCCAGCGCTTCTCGCCGTCGAGGATCCAGTCGTCGCCGTCCCGGCGGGCGGTGGTGCGCAGGCCCTGGGCGGAGTCGGAGCCGGAGTGCGGCTCGGTGAGCCCGAAGGCGCCGACGACCTCGCCCGAGGCGAGCTTCGGCAGCCACTCGGCGCGCTGCTCCTCGGAGCCGGCGACGCCGACCGTTCCCATCACCAGGCCGTTCTGCACGCCCACGTAGGTCGCGATGCCCGCGTCCACCCGGCCCAGCTCGAGCGCCACCCAGCCGCGGAACACGGCGGAGTTCTCGATCGCGCGGGTCTCGGGCCAGGAGAGGCCGATGACGCCGGTGGCGTGGATCGCGGGGATCAGCTGCCGCGGGAACTCCGCGCGCTCCCAGTACTCGTCGGCGATCGGCCGCACCTGCTCCTCGAGGAACGCGCGGACGCCGACCAGCAGCTCCTTCTCGGCGGGCGTGAGCGCCGCCTCGAACCCGTAGAAGTCGGCCCCCAGGGTCTCGAAGGTCGTGCTGTCCATGCTCTGTGCTCCCTCGCTCGTCGGATGCGGCACGGCGACCGCTCCGACGGCGACAGTGCTGCGACTCCCAGCGTACGAAGCGCGCCTGCGAGTGCCGCGTCCTCTGGCGGAGAGCACCAACAGGCGGGCCCTCCTCCCGGGCCCGCGTTGTGGATCCTGCTAGCGTCGCAGCGGAGCGGCCCCGGCGCGTCCGGCTGAGCGGCTCGGACCCACCCCTCGGACGGAAGGCCAGCGCTCCCGTGTTCATCCCGATCGGCAACACCCCCCGCGACTACGCCTGGGGCTCGCTCACCGGCATCTCGGAGGCCCTCGGCACCGCGCCCTCCGGCGCCCCCGAGGCCGAGCTCTGGCTCGGCGCGCACCCGGGCTCGCCCGCGCGCATCCTCGACCCCGCCTCGGTCGGCGCCGGCACGCTCGCCGAGTGGATCGGCGAGCACCCCGAGGCGGCGCTCGCCGGAGTGGAGGGGTCTGTCGATCCGGTCTCGGGCGCTCCCCGTCTGCCGTTCCTGCTCAAGATCCTCGCCGCGGGCGGGCCGCTGTCGCTCCAGGCCCACCCCTCGTCCGAGCGGGCCCGGCGCCGGTTCGTCGAGGAGGAGGAGGCCGGCATCCCGCGGGACGCCGCCGATCGCAACTACAAGGACCCGTTCCACAAGCCCGAGCTGATCTACGCGCTCAGCGAGAGCTTCGACGCGCTCTGCGGCTTCCGCGAGCCGGCGGACGCCCGGGCGCTGCTCGCCGAGCTGGCCGGGCGCGCCCCGGCGGAGGAGGCGGCCGCGATCGCGCGGTTCGCCCGGACGCTCGAGGGCGAGCCCTCGGAGGTCCTCCGCGGCGCCCTGTCGTGGCTGCTCGCCGACGGCGACCGCGCCGAGGTCGCCGCGCTGGTGTCCGCGGTCGTCGCGGCGTCCACGGGCGACGACCGCCTCGAGACGACCACGGTCCGGGACCTGGCCGAGAGCTACCCGGGCGACCCCGGCATCGTGCTCTCGCTCCTGCTCAACCGCGTCCGCCTCGCCCGCGGCGAGGTGCTCTACCTGCCCGCCGGCAACATCCACGCCTACCTCGCGGGCACGGGCGTGGAGCTGATGGCCGCCTCCGACAACGTGCTGCGCGGGGGCCTCACGCCCAAGCACATCGACGTGCCCGAGCTGGTGAGCGTGCTCGAGTTCTCGCCGCTGCCCGTGCCCTACCTCCCGGCCGAGGAGGCCGGGCCGGGCGTGCGCGTCTACCGTCCGGACGTCCCCGACTTCGTGCTCGCCGTCGTGCAGCCGGCGTCGGAGGAGCCGGCCCGCGTCGCCCTGCACGGGCCCGCCATCGCGATCGCGACCGAGGGCTCGTTCTCGCTCGAGGGCGCCGAGGGCTCGGTCCGCGTCGAGCGCGGCGGCAGCGTGTTCGTGACCCCGTCGGAGGGCGCTCTCGCCGTCACCGGACGGGGCACGCTCTTCGTCGCGACGGTCTGACCCCTCCAACGACCCGGCCGCTCAGGCGGCGAACGTGCGGCGGTAGGCCGCCGGCGTGGTCCGCAGGACGCGCGTGAAGTGGTGGCGCATCACCGCGGCCGTGCCGAAGCCGACCCGCGCGGCGACCGCCTCGAGGGTCAGCTCCGTCTCCTCCAGCAGCACCTGCGCCCGGAGGAGGCGCTGGCGGGTGAGCCAGGCGAGCGGAGTCGTGCCGAGGTCGGCCCGGAAGCGGCGCGCGAAGGTGCGGGGGGCCATCAGGGCGCGACGGGCCAGCGCCTCGATCGAGAGGTCCTCGTCGAGGTGCTCCAGCATCCACTCGGTGACCTCGGCCAGCGAGTCCGCGCGCGCCCCGGGAACGGGGGTCCGCAGGTACTGCGCCTGCCCGCCGTGGCGCTGCGGGGGCACGACCATCCGCCGGGCGACGACGCTCGCCGCCGTCGCGCCCAGCTCCTCGCGCACCACGTGCAGCGCCGCGTCGATGCCGGCCGCGGTGCCCGCGCTCGTCACGATGCGCCCCTCCTGCACGTAGAGGACCTCCGGGTCCACCGTGACGGAGGGGAAGCGCCGGGCGAGCTCCGCGGCGTGCATCCAGTGGGTGGTCGCGCGCCGGCCGTCGAGCAGGCCCGCCTGCGCCAGGGTGAAGGCCCCGCTGCAGACGCTGAGGATCCACGCGCCGCGCTCGTGAGCCTCGCGGAGGAGGTCGAGGACCCGCTCGTCGGCGGGCCCGCGGCCGTGGGCGGGGACGGCGATCAGGTCCGCGTCCCGGGCCGCGTCGAGACCATCGGCGATCAGCAGGTCGAATCCGAGGCTCGTCCGGACGCGGCCCGGATCGGGAGTGGCGATCCGGAAGTCGAGGGCGGGCCCTCCGTCAGCGCCGCGGTCGATCCCGAACACCTCGCAGACGACCCCGAACTCGAACGGCGCGAGGCCGGGCAGGGCGAGGAGGGCGACGGAGCGGAGCACGGCGGCAGGATATCGCGTCCCGTCGTCATCCGGCCTATCCACGCCGTCGATCCCCGCCGCTAGGGTGTCTTCCGGCGCGCGGAGTCGCGGGCCCGCACCGAGGAGGATCCACATGGCATGGCTGGTCACCGGGGGAGCCGGGTACATCGGGGCGCACGTGGTGCGCGCGTTCTCGGAGCAGGGCATCGACCCCGTCGTCCTCGACGACCTCTCCTCGGGGCACGCGTCGTTCGTGCCCGAGGGCGTCCCGTTCCACCAGGGCTCGATCCTCGACGAGGCCCTGCTCGACCGCGTGCTCGCCGAGCACGACATCGAGGGCGTCGTCCACGTCGCCGGGTTCAAGTACGCCGGAGTCTCGGTGCAGCGCCCTCTGCACACCTACGAGCAGAACGTCACCGGCACCATGCGCGTGCTGGCGGCGATGGAGCGCGCCGGGGTCTCCTCGATCGTCTTCTCCTCGAGCGCTGCCGTCTACGGCGCGGTCGACGTCGAGATCGTCACCGAGGA
The DNA here is from genome assembly GCF_002930875.1 of Rathayibacter sp. AY1A5. Taxonomy (NCBI): domain Bacteria; kingdom Bacillati; phylum Actinomycetota; class Actinomycetes; order Micrococcales; family Microbacteriaceae; genus Rathayibacter; species Rathayibacter sp. AY1A5. Next base: position 165,022 of record NZ_PSTM01000001.1, read on the forward strand.
CACCCCCAAGAGCCCGGAGTCGCCCTACGGCGAGTCGAAGCTGATCGGCGAGTGGCTGCTCGCGGACGCGGGGCGGGCGCACGGCGTCAGGCACGCCTCCCTGCGCTACTTCAACGTCGTCGGGTCCGGCTACCCGGACGTCTACGACACCAGCCCCCACAATCTCTTCCCCCTCGTCTTCGAGGCGCTGCTGGACGGCCGCACGCCCCGGATCAACGGCGACGACTACCCGACACCGGACGGCACCTGCGTCCGCGACTACATCCACGTCGCCGACCTGGCGCTCGCGCACGTCGCCGCGGCGCGCCGCCTGGCCGCCGGCGAGCCGATCGACCCGGTCTACAACCTGGGCAGCGGATCCGGGGCCTCCGTCGGGGAGATCATGCGCGCGATCGCCGACAGCACCGGCATCGCCTTCACGCCCGAGGTCGCCCCGCGGCGGCCGGGCGATCCGCCCCGCATCGTCGCCTCCGGCGAGACGGCGGCCCGCGACCTGGGCTGGGAGATGCGGCACACCGTCGCCGAGATGGTGGAGAGCGCCTGGCGCGCACGGAGCGCCGCGACGGCCTGATCGGATCTCACGTTCGCGACACGCCGGTGTGTCGTGAACCCTCCACGGCGGGTTGAGGGTTTATGGTCCGCGACTTGACCTGAGCGAATGACACCGCTGTAATTACCTAGGCAGCGGCTCCGGGAGGAGCGGCCGCCGATCATCGGTTCGCAGGCGGGGTAGGAGACGGCATGACGCTTCCGGAACAGCACTCCGGAGTCCCCGAGGACTGGTTCGTCGATCCGGTCCGTCTGGGCGTGCCCGGGGTCCGACCCGGTATCGACACCGCGACCGAGGCGCCGGGGGGCGCGCTCTCCTGGCAGGTCGACTCGCTGTGCGCGCAGACCGATCCCGAGGCCTTCTTCCCCGAGAAGGGCGGCTCGACCCGCGACGCCAAGAAGATCTGCACCTCGTGCGAGGTCCGGGCGCAGTGCCTCGAGTACGCGCTCGAGAACGACGAGCGCTTCGGCATCTGGGGCGGCCTCTCCGAGCGCGAGCGCCGGAAGCTGCGCCGCCGGGCCTAGTCCCCTCCTCGCCGCGACCCGACCGACGGGGCGGCGAGCCGCAGGCGGGCGGCGCGGCGGCATCGCTTAGGGTGGTCCGCGATGTATCCACGAGTCACCGCCGTCCTCGTCGCGCGCAACGGCGCGGCCTATCTGGAACGAACCCTCGCGGCTCTGCGGGCGCAGACCCGTCAGCCCGACGCGACGGTGTTCGTCGACGGAGGCTCGAAGGACACGACCGACGAGCTCCTCGCGTCCTGGGGTCCGACGCAGCTCGTGCAGGTCGCCGAGCACCTCCCCTTCGGCCAGGCCGTGGCCCGCGCTGTCCGCGTGATGCAGCCGCCGGCCGGAGAGGACGAGTGGCTGTGGCTGCTCGCGCAGGACTCCGCCCCCGAGCCCGGCGCCCTCGCGGCGCTGCTGGGAGCCGTCGAGGTCGCCCCCTCCGTCGCCGTCGCCGGTCCCAAGATCATGGACTGGACGCGCTCCGGCTACATCCGCAGCTACGGCGAGTCGATCACCAAGCACGGCACGACCGTCCACCTCGTCGAGGACGAGCTCGACCAGGGCCAGCACGACTCCACGCCCGACGTCCTGGCCGTCGCCGCCGGCGGCATGCTCGTGCGCCACTCCCTCTGGGAGGAGCTCGGCGGCTTCGACCCCGGCCTGCCGGTCGTCGACGACGCGCTCGACTTCTCGATCCGCACCCGGCTCGCCGGGCACAGGGTCAGCCGCGTGCCGGACGCCCGCGTCACCACCGCCCGCATCGGGCTCCAGCGCCCCGACGGCCGCCGCATCGACAGCGGGGAGCGGCGCCGCGCGCGCCAGCACCGCACCGCGCAGCTGCACCGCCGGCTCGCCTACGCGCCCGTCGCGCTCCTCCTCCTGCACTGGCTCTCGCTCGTCCCGCTGGCGATCGGCCGCGCGGTCGTGCGCCTGCTGCGCAAGCAGCCCGGGCTGGTCGGAGGGGAGCTGCTGGCGGCCCTCGTCGTCGCCTTCGGGGGGACGAAGGTGCTGCGGGCCCGCACCGTTCTCCGCTCGTCGAAGAACGTGGGCTGGAAGGCGATCGCGCCGCTCCGCATCCCGCTGGACGTGGTGCGGCAGCTGCGCTCGGTGCGCCACGACGCCGTGCGCGTGCAGGCCGGGCGGGACCGCCATCCGCTGCACTTCTTCCAGGGCGGGGGAGTGTGGGTCGTCCTCGTCGCCGCGCTCGCCGGCCTGGTGGTCTACACGCCGCTCCTCGCTGCTCCCGCGCTCAGCGGCGGCGGTCTGCTGACGCTCTCGCCGACCGTCGGCGAGCTCTGGCGCAACGCGGCCTACGGCTGGCGCGACCTCGGCTCGGGGTTCATCGGCGCGGCGGACCCGTTCGCCGCCGTCCTCGCCGTGCTCGGCTCGCTGACCTTCTGGTCGCCCAGCTACTCGATGGTGCTGCTCTACCTCGTCGCGCTCCCCGCTGCCGCCCTCGGCGCCTGGCTGATGATCGCGCGGCTCACCCCGCGCGCGACCGCCCGCGCCGCCGGAGCCCTCGTCTACATCCTCGCTCCCGCCTTCTTCGCCGCGCAGGCCGACGGGCGCCCCGCCCCGCTGCTGGTGCACGTGCTGCTTCCCTGGCTCTTCTTCGCCGGGTTCGGCGCGTACCGCTCCTGGTCCGCCTCCGCGAGCGCCTCGATCCTGGCTGCGGCCGTCGTCGCGTGCGCGCCGGTGCTGGCCGTGCCGCTCCTGGTGATCTGGCTCGTCGTCGTCGCCACCTCGGGGCGGCGGATCGGCCGCTTCCTCGGCCTGCCGATCCCCGCGGCCGTCCTCCTCTTCCCGCTGGTGGTCGCCCGCGCACCGCGGGGCGACTGGCTCGGCGTCCTCGCGGATCCGGGCGTCCCGCTGCCCTCCGCGCAGTCGGACCTCGTCGCGCTGCTCGCCGGCTTCCCGGCCGGTCTGCCCGACGGATGGCTCGCGTTCCTCGGCGGTCTGGGGATCGGCGCCTCCGCCGCCCCGCTGGTTACGGCCGTGCTCGTCGTGCCGCTGATCGTCGCGGCGCTGGCCGCCCTCCTCCTCCCGAACAACCTCTCGGCCCTCGGCGGAGTCGGCGTGGCGGCGGCGGGTCTCGTGACCGCCTCGCTCGCCCAGGGCGTGCAGGTCGCGACCACCGGCTCCGAGGCGGTCTCCGTCTGGAGCGGTACCGGTCTCAGCCTCTACTGGCTCGGCCTGGTGATCGGCGCGTCGCTCTCGCTCGCCGCCGTGCGCTCCGTGCGCGTGGTGCCGGCGCTCGTCGTCACGGCCGCGGCAGCAGCACTGGTCGGTCCGCTCGTGGTGGCCTTCCCGTCCGGCGCCGGCACGTCGGTGTCGACCACGTCGGACCGCTCGCTCCCCGCCTACGTGGCGGCCGAGGCCCGGAACGACCCGCGGGTGGGCACGATCGTGCTCGTCCCGCAGGCGGACGGCGGCGTCCTCGCCCGGCTGGAGCGCGGAGCGGGCGCGACCCTCGACCAGCAGTCGACCCTCGCGAACACCGGCGCCGAGAGCACGGACGCGATCGACGAGCTGGCGGGCAACCTCGTCTCGCGGACGGGCTACGACGTCCCCTCCGCGCTCGAGAACCTCGGCGTGCGCTTCGTCGTGCTGACCGAGCCGCCCGGCACCCAGGTCGGCGACGCGGCCGCCGCCGTGCGCGCGCGGGCGGCCGTCTCCCTCGACGGCAACGCGGCGTTCTCGGCCGTCGGCGACACCCGCTACGGGCTCCTCTGGACGGCCGTCGACACGGAGGGGACCCGCACCGAGGCCGCTCCGTCCGGCGTGGTCGGACCCTTCGGGATCGCCTACACGATCGCCCTCCTCCTCGTCTTCGTCGTCGCCCTCCTGCTGGCGGTGCCCACCGGGCTCTCCCTCGAGCGGGGCCGCTCCAGCGGCGCGGTCGCCGGGATCGACGACGAGCCGGGCGAGGCCACCGGCCAGTTCGACGACGGGAACGACGATGTCTGACCCCGCCGACCAGGAGAAGCAGATGCCCGAGTCCTCCGCCCGCCGCTCCCGCGCGGAGCGCCGCGCCGATCGCGCCGCGGCCTCGACGCCCGATCGCGCACCCTCGGCCGCCCGTCGGCGCCGGACGGCCCTGCGCGGTGCGGTGGGCGCGGCCGGAGTCGTGATCGCCGCGGCCGCCGTGGTCGTGCCCCAGCTCCTCCCGTCCCCCCTGGTCTCGAGCGCCGCGGAGGGCGTCGTCGTGACGCCCGTCGCGGCCGACAGTTCGCTGGTCTGCGGCGGCGATCTGATCGACGCCGGAGAGCCGGAGCAGCTGCGCGCCCTCGACGGCGCGGCGACCGCGGTCCGGCCCGAGGGCTCCACCTCGGACCCCACGGTCCTCGACGAGGACGATGTCGCCGCACCGGGCACCGGCATCACCGGTCTGAGCGTGCCCGCGGGCTCCGACCCCGCTCCCGGTGGAGCCACCGTCCAGGCCATCGGCACGGACACCCTCTCCGGACTGTCCGCCCGCGCCTGCGCCGAGCCCTCGGCCGACAGCTGGCTCGTGGCCGGCTCGACCGACGTCGGGCGCACCTCCGTGCTGATCCTGGCGAACCCGAGCGAGGTCGCCTCCACCGTCGACCTCACGCTCTTCTCCGAGACCGGCACCGTCCAGGCCACCGGCGCCACGGGCATCGTCGTTCCGGCCGGAGCGGTCCGCGCGCTCCCGCTCGCGGGGCTCGCCCCCGGGGTCGTCCAGCCCGTCGTGCACGTGACCGCACGGGGCGGCGAGGTCGCCGCGAGCATGCAGAGCAGCGCCATCTCCGGGCTCACCCCGGAGGGCGTCGAGACCACCGGCCCCTCCGCCGGCCCGGACACGCTCGCCGTGATCGCCGGCTTCACCGTCACGTCGCCTCCGGCCGAGACCGCGAGCGACGACGGCAGCGGCGGCGCGGGCAGCCCCGTGCTGCGCATCCTCACCCCCGGCGACGCCGACAGCACGGTCTCGGTCGAGGTCACCAACGAGGACCCGAGCGGGTCGGGCGCCTCCACCCAGGTCGTCGTCCCCGCCGGCCTCGTCGGCGAGGTCCCGCTCACGGGCCTGGCGGACGGCTCCTACCGCATCGTCCTGCGGGCCGATCAGCCGATCGTCGCGGCGGGGCGGACGACCTCGACCGGCTCGGCCGGCACGGACTTCGCCTGGTTCGCCTCCGGCACCGCGACCACGACGCCCTTCGGCGTCGCCGGCACGGGCGAGGGCGACGCGCGGCTGCACCTGGTCAACGGCAGCGACTCGACCGCCTCGGTCGAGATCGAGGCCCCGGGCGGCACCCGCACGCTCGAGCTCGGCCCGTTCGCGGCTCTCGCGACCCCGCTGGACGGCGACGGCGCTGTCGTCAGCAGCACCCAGCCCGTGCAGGCCTCGGTCTCGATCGCGCGCGACGGGCGGATCGCCTCGTACACGATCGTCCCGCCGGGACCGCTCTCCTCGCCGATCACGGTCTACTCGCACTGAGACGCGGGGCGGCGGCGCCTCGGCGGTGCCGGCGCCTCAGAGCTGCCGGCGCCTCAGGGGTGCCGGTAGCGGTCCGGGGAGATGTCCCACGGGTCGCGGCCGAGCAGCTCCGCGACGGCGCGGAACACGTAGCTCTCGATCAGCATGCGCTGGTGCCACTCGTCGCGGCGGTGCAGCTTCGCCAGGCGCTCGATCGGCACACGGTAGAGCGTGATGCGGCGCGCGGCGTGGTCGACGCGCCACCGCGCGATGCCCGTGCCCTGCAGCCGGTCGGGGTCGACGTCGGGAGTCGCCGCGACGTCGACGCGGATGCCGGCGAGCTCCTCCGGCCAGGTGCCGCGGAGGTAGTCGAAGGCCGAGCCGATCGTCGCCTCGAAGAAGTCGGAGCGGGTCTGCAGCAGGGGGAGGTGCGGACCGGTGATCGGCCCTCGTGCGCCGCGGCCGTGCCGGTCGCGGGAGCCTCCGCGCGACCCGCTCGTCGGGCGAGCGGCGGAACGACGAGCACGGGGCATGGCTCCAGCCTATTGCTACTGTGGGCGGCGATGACCGGACGGCACTGCTCGCGGACGGGCTGCCGCGCGCAGGCCGTCGTCACGCTGACCTACGACTACCGCGACTCGCTGGTGGCGGTCGGGCCGCTGAGTCCTGCGCCGGATCCGCACGGCTACGACCTCTGCGCCGAGCACGACCGGCGGCTCCTCGTCCCGCGCGGCTGGGAGACCGTCCGCTACGGCGCGGGGCCCGCCTAGGCCGCTGCCGCGCGCGTCAGGGCCGCTCGGGGAAGCCGCGCGGAGTGCTCGAGAGCACGGGGGCCAGCCGCTCGAGCCGCTGGTCGGACAGGAGCAGGGCGCGCTCCTCCCGTGCCCGGCGGAGTGCGGCCACGGCGAGGAGGAAGTCCTCCGCGGGCGCGGCGGGCAGCGGGGAGACGTGGACGGCGGTCTCGTCGGCCAGCGCGGCGGCGAGCTGCGAGCGCGAGGGCTCCGTCATGCCGTGGCGCTGGCGGAGGAACTGCGCCAGTCGGCGCGCCAGGGCGTCGGGGAGGCGCGCGGTGTCCGCCGTGACGGCCCAGCCCCGCAGCGGCTCCGGGATCTCGACGACCAGCGGCTCCGCGCGGGGAACGCGCTCGAGCTGGCTGTGCGTGCCGGCCAGGACGTCGCCGAGACGGCGCGATCGGCGCGAGAGGAGGCCGACGACCGCGGCGAGCCCGCCGAAGGTCATCAGGATCTCGAGGACGCCGGTGAGGCCGCGCACGAGGGCGTGCCGGAAGCCGATGGAGCCGCCGTCGTCGCGGACGACGCGAGCGCCGACGGTCAGCTTCCCGAGCGAGCGGCCGCGACTGGCCGTCTCGACGGTGACCGGCACGATCACCACGGCGATGACGAGGGCCGCGATCGCCACGGCGGCCGAGGCGGCGGGGTCCAGGCCGCCGTCCCCGGAGAGGGAGGAGACCAGCAGGAACAGGCCCAGCGCGAGCAGGAGCTCCGCGATCAGGTCGATGATCGCGCCGACCGCGCGGAGCACGAACGAGGTGACGGGCACCTCGAGCGCGATCGCCTCGCCGGTGACCAGGTCGGCGTCGTCGAACTCGGTGCGCTGCTCCTCCACGGTGCTCCTCCCGGATGCTCGGCCTCGGCGGCGTGCCTGGCTATCCTGTCAGGAGATGGACATCGACGCTCTCTCGGCCGCCCGCACTGCGCAGTGGACCCGCCTCGACGAGCTCTCGCGCAGGCGCCGCCTGACCGGAGCCGAGGCGGACGAGCTGATCGAGCGCTACCAGGCGGCATCCGCGGACCTCGCCACGATCTCCTCCACCGCCGGATCGACGGCCGTCGGCACGCGGCTCGCCGTCTCGCTCTCGCGGGCTCGGGGACGCCTGACCGGCACGCGAGACGAGCCGCTCGCCGCGGTCTCCCGCTTCGTCGTCCTCTCGCTCCCGGCCGCTCTGCACCGGCTGCGCTGGCTGACGCTCGCCGTCGCCCTCGCGACCGCGGTGGTGGCGACGCTCTACGCGCTCTGGATCCTCGGCGACCCGCGCCTGCTCGCCGCGCTGGGCGACGACGAGGAGCTGCGGCGCTTTGCCCGGGGCGACTTCATCGACTACTACTCCGAGAACCCCGCCGCCTCGTTCGCCGGGCAGGTCTGGACCAACAACGCCTGGATCGCGGCGCAGTGCGTGGCCTTCGGGATCGTCGGCGTCTACGTGCCGTACATCCTGCTGCAGAACGCGCAGAACCTCGGCACATCGATCGCGGTGATGTTCCACGTGGGGGAGGGCGACACGTTCTTCCTCTACATCGCGCCGCACGGCCAGCTCGAGCTGACGGCCGTGTTCGTCGCCGCGGCTGCGGGCCTGCGGATCTTCTGGGCCTGGATCGCTCCCGGCGCGCGCACCCGCGGCCAGGCGCTCGCCGAGGACGCGCGGAGCCTGTTCACGGTGGCGATCGGCCTGGTCTTCGTGCTGCTCGTCTCGGGCGTGATCGAGGGGTTCGTCACTCCGGCGCCCTGGCCCTGGTGGCTCAAGATCGGGATCGGGGCGCTCGCCCTCGGCGCGTTCCTCTTCTACATGATCGTCGTCGGCGGGCGCGCGGTGCGGGCGGGGGAGACGGGCGACCTCGACCGGTTCGAGGCGGGGTCGCGCAGCATCGCGGCCGGCTGAGCCGAGCCGGACGAGCGCGGCCGTCGGAGCGGGGCCGACGATCAGCGCTCCCGGGACCGACGACGGCCCCTCTCGCAGGTCAGAGCGGTCCGGCCGCCTTGAGGGCGAGGTAGCGGTCCGCGAGCGCCGGCGGGAGAGCGGAGGGGCTGCCGAGCACGACGTCCCCGCCGAGACGGCGGACGGCGGCCGAGAGCCGGTCGACGTCCGCGAGCGAGCGCTCCGCGGCGGCGGCGGAGTAGACCGCGGCCCGGTCGCTCCGGTCCTCCGCCATCCGCTGCAGCTCGGGGTCGAGCGCGCAGGCGACCACGACCGTGTGCACGCGGGTGAGCTGCGGGAGCACCGCGAGGAGCCCCTCCGCCGAGCCGACCGAGTCGAGCGCGGTGAGGAGCACCACCAGCGAGCGCTGGGAGGCCAGGGTGCGCACCTGCGCGGGGACCGCCGCCCAGTCGGTCTCGATGAGCTGGGGCTGCACGGGGGCGAGGGCGTCCACGACGCGGGTCAGCACCTCCGTGCCGGTGGCGCCGTGCACGCGGGCTCGCCGGGTGCGGTCGAACGCGAGCACGTCGACCCGGTCGCCGGCCGAGGCCGCGAGGGCCGCCAGGAGGAGCGACGCCTCGATCGCCGTGTCCAGGCGCGGCTCGTCCTCGATCCGTGCGGCGGACGTGCGGCCCGTGTCGAGCACGACGATCACGCGCCGGTCGCGCTCCGGGCGCCAGGTGCGGACGACCGGCTCCCGGCGCCGCGCGGTCGCCCGCCAGTCGAGCGAGCGGACGTCGTCGCCGCGGACGTACTCGCGCAGGCTGTCGAACTCGGTCCCCTGGCCGCGGATCATCACGCTGGTCCGCCCCTCCAGCTCACGCAGCCGCGCCAGGCGCGAGGGCAGGTGGCGGCGGGAGCGGAAGGCGGGCAGCACCCGGACGACGGCCGGCGCGGCCCGCGTCGCCTGGCGGCCGGCCATCCCGAGCGGCCCGCGGGAGCGGATGGTGACGTGGAGTGCCCGGCGCTCGCCGCGGCGGATCGGCTCCAGGACCGTGGTCACCGCGCGGCGCTCGCCCGGCGGCAGACGCAGGGGCGACCGGGTCTCGAGTGCACCGGCCGAGGGCTCCCAGGCGTCGCGGAGGACCCCCGTGATCCTCCTGCGGCCGGTGCTCGTGACCAGGAGGGTCGCCTCGGCCCTCTCGCCGAGCCGCACCCGGTCCGGCACCCGCCGCTCGAGCACCACGGCCCGGGGCGAGCCCGCGACCGCGACGTCGATCCCGACGAGGACCGCCCAGGCCAGGAGCCAGAGGCCGAGCACGGCGAAGGCGACCTCGGGGCGGCCGCCCAGGAGGACGACCGGCACCAGGCCGACGAGGAGGACGAGGACACTGCGTCCGGTGAGGTGCACGGCTCAGACCGGGACGCGGACCTGCTGCAGGATCCCGCCCAGGACGGCCTCGGTGCGGACGCCCTCGAGCTCCGCCTCCGGCTCCAGCTGGATGCGGTGGCGCAGCACGGGCAGGACCATCGCCTGCACGTGGTCGGGGGTGATCGAGCCGTAGCCGTTGAGCCAGGCCCAGGCGCGGGACGCCGCGAGCAGGGCGGTCGAGCCGCGGGGGCTGGTGCCGAGCTTGACGCTCGGGCTCTCGCGGGTGGCGCGGGCGAGGTCGACGATGTAGCCGAGGACGTCGGGACCGGCTCCGACTCGCCGGGCCGAGGCCTGGGCGGCGCGCAGACGGGCGGCGTCGAGCACGGGTCGCACGCCCGCGGCGTCGAGGTCGCGCGGGTCGAAGCCCGCGGCGTGGCGCGAGAGCACCTCCACCTCGACGTCGCGCGGCGGGATGTCGAGCACGAGCTTGAGCAGGAACCGGTCCAGCTGGGCCTCCGGGAGCACGTAGGTCCCCTCGTACTCGACCGGGTTCTGGGTGGCGGCGACGAGGAACGGGTCCGGCAGAGGCAGGGTGCGCCCGTCGACGCTGACCTGGCGCTCCTCCATCGCCTCGAGGAGCGCGGCCTGGGTCTTCGGCGGCGTGCGGTTGATCTCGTCAGCCAGCAGGAGGTTCGTGAAGACCGGGCCCTCGCGGAAGGCGAAGCCGGAGGTGGAGGCGTCGTAGACGAGGGAGCCGGTGATGTCGCCGGGCATCAGGTCCGGCGTGAACTGCACCCGGCGGGTGTCGAGGCCGAGCGAGACGGACAGGGCGCGCACGAGCAGCGTCTTCGCGACTCCGGGGACGCCCTCGAGCAGGACGTGGCCGCCCGCGAGGAGGGCGATCAGGAGCCCGGAGACGGCGCCGTCCTGGCCGACGACCGCGCGGCCGACCTCGGAGCGGACCCGGTCGAGCTCGGCGCGCAGGTCGTCGTCGGAGACCGGCGCTCCGTCGCGGGCGGAGGGGGTGGTGTCGCTCATCGGGAGGGGCCTTCCGGTCGTCGGGCGGTCGTCGGGGAGAGGGCGGCGCGGAGCGCGCTCTCGAAGCGGAGGAGCTCGTCGGAGGCGGCGACGAGGGCGGCGTCGTCGCCCGGCAGGTCGTCGACGAGCAGACGGCGCAGCGCGGCCTGATCGCGGCCGAGGCGCTCGGCGGCGACGGCGACGATCTCGTCGACCCCGGTCGCCGGAGCGAGTCCCAGGAGCGCGGCCGTCCGCCGGAGGGTGCCGATGCGCAGTGCGTCGAGGGCGCGGGGCCGCAGGGCTCCGCGCGCGTAGAGCCGCGCGCGGCCGCGGGCCGTCTCGCTCGCATGCACGACGACCGGCAGCGGCTCGACCGCGAGCGGGCCGAGCCGGCGGCCGCGCCAGACGGCGGAGGCGACGAACACGGCCACCAGCAGCAGGAGAGCCGGAGTCACCCAGCCGGGGGCGAGGTCGGCGGGTGCAGGGGTGGTGCTCGCCGAGTCGGCGGCTCCGGCGCGGTACCAGACCAGCCGGTCCTCACCGCCGAGCAGTCCGAGTGCGAGAGCGGCGCGGCCGTCCTGGCCGATGGTGCCGTTGCGGAGGAGGTCGGCGTCGCCGATCGCGGTGACGTCGGCGCCCTGCGGGAACCCGGTGCTCACGAGCAGGAAGCCGTCGTCGCCCGAGGGGAAGCAGCCGACCGCGTCGCCGTCGTCGAGGATCCGGTACGTGCTCCCTCCGGCGGGGAGCGTCCCGGCGCGCTCGGCCGCCGGGAGCGGGCACTCGGCGCGGAAGGGGCCGTCGCCGGCTGGGGAGCCGGCGAAGCGGACGTCCGGCAGCAGGGCGTCGAGCGCGGCTCCTCCCGGGGTCACCAGGACGAGCGAGGCCGAGGCGCGGGCGAGCCGGCGGTACTGGGCCTCGTCGAGGGCCACGTCCGGGTCGTCGACGAGCAGTGTCGCGTCCGGGGAGGAGGCGGCGAGAGCGGAGTCCAGGTCGTCGGCGCGGACGACCTCGACGCCCTGATCGCGCAGCACCTGGGCGAGCGCGCGGGCGCCGTCCGGGGTCGCGCTGTCGACGTCGAGGTCCGGGGCGGCCACCCGGGTCCCGGTCGCGACGGTGAGCAGCAGAGTGCCGACCGCGACGATCACGAGCAGGAGCACCCACACCCGTCCGCGGCGCAGCAGCGCGCCGAGGGTCGGGCTGGAGACCGTGTCGGCGCTCACCGGGGCGCCGCCAGGGCGTCCAGGACCGGCGAGGCCGCGGCGAGCTCGCGGTCCAGAGCCGCGACCCGCTCGTACTCGGCCGGGCCGCAGGGCTGCCCGAGGTAGCGCACGCGGTCGAAGTCGTCGGCCGTGCGGCGCAGCGCGGCGGCGGAGGAGGGGAAGGCCGCAGAGGCGCGCGACGCCAGGCCGAGCGCGGTGGTGCCGGGCGAGACCCGCAGGACGGTCCGCTCGTCGAGGGAGCGCACCAGGGCGCGGAAGCGCTCGACGAGCGCCTCGTCCCAGTCCCCGCGGGCGGCCGCGGCCTCGGCGAGCGAGCGGAGGATCGCGGCCGAGCGGGTGTCGTCGTCGGCGAGCACCGCTCCCGTGACGGTGCTGCGGCGACCGGCGCGGGGCCGTCCCGCGATGACGAGCGCGGCGACCACGAGCGCCACCAGCACCAGCACGCCGATCACGGCGGCGATCGGCACCGGCGGGCCGTCGCCCTGCAGCGTGAGGGAGGCGAACCAGTCGCGCACCGCCTGCACCACCCGGTCGAAGAGGGTCGGCTCGGCCGCCCGGTAGCGCGGGTCGGCGAGCTCCTCGAGGAGGAGTCGGCGCGCCTGCTCCGCGTCGGGCTCGAGAGGGGCCGCGGCGAGGATCACGGGCGCTCCGGCACGGGGAAGGGATCGGGGGAGGGGCGGCCCGCCGCGCGCTCCTCGACGTGGCGCATCAGCACCAGGTCGAAGCCCTCGCGGCGCATCCGTCGGTCGAGGTAGACGAGGCCCGTCACGGCCGACTGGAGCACGGTGCCGACGGCGCCGATCACGAAGCCCACGGCGACGGAGGCGATCGTCACCACGAGCGAGGTGACGAGCTGCGCGTCCGGGTCGGTCGGGGCGATCAGGGCGCCGGCGATCGGGATGAGCAGGCTGAACGGCGTGGCCACGATCTGGCCGGCGACCTGGATGATCACGGTCATCAGCGCGAGCGCGCCGAAGGTGCGCCAGAAGCCGCCCGCCACCAGCCGCCAGGAGCGCGCCACCGCACGGCGCAGCGGCAGCCGCTCGACGACGATCAGGCTCGGAACCAGGGCGAGCTTCGTCGACAGCCAGACCCCCAGCGCGAGGGCGACCAGGCCGGAGCCGACGAGTACCAGGATCCCGCCGACGATCGCGCTCGACGTCCCGTCCATCGCTCCGATGACGAACAGCGGCACGGCGAGCGCCACGGCGAGGAGCACCAGGAGGAGGTAGCCGACGCCCTGCAGGACCGTCCAGCCGATCAGCGCCCAGAAGCGGCCCCGCAGCCGGGCGAGCAGCTGTCGGAAGGTCGCCCGCTCGCCGAGGACGCCGCGGGTGACCTCGAGCACGACCACGCCCTGCACGAGGGCACCGCTGGCGAGCGAGACGGCGAGGGGGATGAGGGCGGCCAGGACCACGACCGCGAGGGAGCCCGCGCCGACGGCGTCGCGGTCGGCGGACTCCGCCTGCGCGATGCGCCCGACGGCGAGCACCGCGATCAAGCCGTAGACCGCCAGGGCGAGCACCGACCCGAGGCCCTGCACCAGCAGGGCGACGCCCAGGGTCGTGCGGGGGCTGCGGCGGAGGACCTGGAACGGGGCGCCGAGCAGGGTGCCGAAGCCGAGCGGGCGCAGCGGCACGAGACCGGGCTTGGGCGGGGGAGTCCAGCCGGGCGCTGGGCGTCCAAGCGACCAGGTGCCGGCGCCGGCGGGCGACCAGGAGCCCCCGGCGGGACCGGGTGGTACGGGGCCTGCGCTCGGCGGCGCGGGCGACCAGGCCGGGGCGACGGGAGCGGGCAGCGGCCTGCGCCGGTCGCCGTCCTGCGCCGGGACGGCCGCGTCGTCCGGACGCCCTGCGGGCGGGGGCCACTGAGCTGCGTCGGTCATCCCCTCCATGCTGTCACAGGCGTGCGGGCGGGGTCCTCCCCCGAGCGGACCCCCTTCGCCCGCAGAGCCCGCTCCCCGCCCACGGAGAGGTGCGTCGGTTAGCCTGGGTCGGGTCACCGTGCGCGCCGTGGGCGGGCGCGACCCGAGACGAGGAAGAGCAGACCGATGAGCGCGCGCATTCTGGTGGTCGACGACGACGCCGCCCTGGCCGAGATGATCGGCATCGTCCTGCGCGCCGACGGGTACGACGTCTCCTTCTGCGCGGACGGCTCAGGCGCCCTCGAGGCCTTCCGGCGGGCCCGGCCGGACCTGGTCCTGCTCGACCTGATGCTGCCCGGGATCGACGGGATCGAGGTGTGCCGCGCGATCCGCGCCGAGTCCGGCGTCCCCGTCATCATGCTGACGGCCAAGTCCGACACCTCCGACGTCGTGCAGGGCCTCGAGTCCGGCGCCGACGACTACATGGTCAAGCCGTTCGACCCCAAGGAGCTCGTCGCGCGGATCAGGACGCGCCTGCGTCCCGCCACCGCCGCCGCGAACGCGGTGCTGCAGGTCGGGGACCTGAGCCTCGACGTCGCCGGCCACGAGGTCCGCCGCGGCGAGACGCGCATCGGCCTGACCCCGCTCGAGTTCGACCTCCTCCTCGCCCTCGCCTCCAAGCCCCAGCAGGTCTTCACCCGCGAGATGCTGCTCGAGCAGGTCTGGGGCTACCACTACAAGGCCGACACCCGCCTCGTGAACGTGCACGTCCAGCGCCTGCGCGCCAAGGTCGAGAAGGACCCGGACGACCCCCGCATCGTGATGACCGTGCGCGGCGTCGGCTACCGCGCCGGCGCCGTCCTCCCGGGCTGACCGTGCCCCGCCTCGCCGCTCCCGACGTGCGCCGGTGGCCCCGCCGCGTGCTCGGGGTGTGGCGCACGTCGCTGCAGTTCCGCGCGGTCGCGATCACGGTCCTGCTCAGCGGCATCGCCATCGGCTCGACCGGCGTCTACCTCTCGTACAGCATCAGCGACAACCTGTTCCAGTCACGGCTGACGCAGGTCACGGGCGACACGTCGCGCGCGACCCGGGCCGCGCAGGGATACCTCGACGCAGCCACAGTCTCCACCCGCCAGGACATGGAGGAGGTGATGAGCTCGGTGCGCACCGCCGTCCGGGACGCCTCCTCCTCCGCGCTGATCGCCGTCGTGCGCTCGCCCGACCAGGAGGCGTCCTCGCTGGCGCCTCAGGACATCTACAACCGCGAGCTGCAGAACGGCGTGATCAGCGACGCGCTGCGCGAGCGGGTGCAGGCGGGCTCCGACGGGCAGTACTGGCAGTCGGTGACGCTCGACGCCTCCGGTCAGCAGCAGCCCGGCATCCTCGTCGGCTCGACCCTCGAGCTGCCGAGCTCGGCCGGGCGCTACGAGCTGTACATCGGCTACTCCCTCGCGGACGCGGAGCGCACGCTCCAGTTCGT
The DNA here is from genome assembly GCF_002930875.1 of Rathayibacter sp. AY1A5. Classification (NCBI taxonomy): domain Bacteria; kingdom Bacillati; phylum Actinomycetota; class Actinomycetes; order Micrococcales; family Microbacteriaceae; genus Rathayibacter; species Rathayibacter sp. AY1A5. The sequence goes on from NZ_PSTM01000001.1 coordinate 180,125, forward strand.
GCAGCAGGTGCTCAACGTGGCGGGGATCCTGCTCATCCTGCTGATCGGAGCGGTAAGCTGGGTCGTCGTGCGGATCGTCGTCGCCCCGGTCCGGGTCGCGGCCGAGACGAGCCAGCGCCTCGCCGCCGGCGACTTCGACGTGCGGATCCCCGAGCGGGGCCAGGACGTGATCGCGACCCTCGCCCGGTCCTTCAACGGCATGGCCGACAGCCTGCAGGACCGGATCAGCGAGCTCGCGACGCTCAGCCAGGTCCAGCAGCGCTTCGTCTCGGACGTCTCGCACGAGCTCCGGACGCCGCTGACGACGATGAAGCTGGCCGGGGACGTGCTGTACGACCAGCGCGAGGACTTCGCCCCGGTCGCCGAGCGCACGGTCGAGCTGCTGCACAGCCAGATCGACCGCTTCGAGAGCCTCCTCGCCGACCTGCTCGAGATCTCCCGCCACGACGCGGGATCGGCCGAGCTCGAGCTCGAGCCGGTCAACCTGGTGAAGCTGGCCGGCGACGAGATCGAGGCGATGCGCGGGATCGCGGAGGCGAACGGTTCCCGGCTCACTCTCTCCGCCCCGGGCGGCTACTTCGACGCCGACCTCGATCCGCGCCGCATCCGCCGGATCGTCCGCAACCTGCTGGGCAACGCGATCGAGCACGGCGACGGCCGCGAGGTCGTCGTCACCGTCGACAGCAACGCCAGCGCGGTCGCCCTCGCGGTGCGCGACTACGGGCACGGCATGAGCAGCGAGGAGGTGGTGCGCGTCTTCGACCGCTTCTGGCGCGCCGACCCGTCCCGCCGCCGCACGCTCGGCGGCACCGGCCTCGGCCTCTCCATCGCGCAGGAGGACACCGCCCTGCACCACGGCTGGCTGCAGGTCTGGTCCGTGCCCGATCGCGGCGCCTGCTTCCGCCTGACCGTGCCCCGGCACCGCGGCGAGCGGATCGAGGCCTCGCCGCTCCCGCTGCCCCCGGTCGACGCGGGCGAGCAGGCCTACAGCGGCCCGATCGTCCTCCCGCCGCTGCAGGCTCCTCCGGTCGGGGCCGCGGGGGTGCTCCCGTGAGGCGCGGCGTCCTCCGCGCCGTCGCGGCCGCCGCGCTGCTCGCGTTCGGGCTGGCCGGGTGCGCCGGCATCCCGCGGGACGGCGACGTCGGAGTCGGACGGCCCGACACCGCGCCGCAGGACCTCCAGTACGACTTCCTCCCGTCGGGACCCGCCGTCGGTGCGTCGCAGCGCGACATCCTGACCGGCTTCATCGACGCCGCGTCGAGCCCGCAGAACAACTACAAGATCGCCCGCGAGTTCCTCTCCACCGGAGCCGACTGGACGCCGGGCGAGCACGTGACGGTCGACGAGGGCCAGCGCTCCGCCTCGCCGCAGTCGGGATCCACGCTCTCGCTGACGATCACGCCCGTCGCCGAGGTCGACGCGACGGGCGTCTACACCGACGTCGCCACCACGGCCGGCCTGACCCTCGACTACGGCTTCGTCCAGGAGAACGGCGAGTGGCGCATCAGCGCGCCGCCGAGCGGCGTGGTGATCGACCGCACCACCTTCGAGCAGGTCTTCTCGACGCACGCGCTCTACTTCTTCGACCCCGGATACCAGTACCTCGTGCCGGACCTGCGCTGGTTCGCCTCGCGCGCCGACAGCTCCACCAGCACCACGATCGTCACCGAGCTGCTGCGCGGCCCCACGCCGTGGCTGCGGGACTCCGCCGCCGTCGTGTCGGCCTTCCCGACCGGGACGACGCTGGCGGCCGAGACCGTCCCGGTCGAGTCGCAGCGCGCCGTGGTCGACCTGAACCCGGCCGCTCTCGAGGCCGATCCGGCGCAGTGGCGGCTGATGGCCCTGCAGCTGAACCGGAGCCTCGCGAACGTCTCGAACGTCACCGGAGTCGCGCTCTCGGTCGAGCAGAACCCGATCGACGTCCCCTCCGAGGTCACCGGCCTGCCGACCTCGCCCCGCGTCGACACCCGGCCGCTCGTGCTGACCGACGACGCCTTCGGATTCCTCGGCTCCTCCGGGCTGGCCGGCCTCGGGATCTCGGATCGGATCGAGGCGCTGCAGCCGCGGGCCGCGGTCCTCGGCGAGCAGCGCGGGGCCGACTCGGACGCATCGGCCGCCGTGCTCACCGCCGCGGGCGTGAGCCTCGTGGAGCCCGACGGTGCCGACGTCCTCCTCGACGCGCGGTCGGGCCTCGTCGCGCCGTCCATCGATCCGCTCGGGTACGTCTGGTCGGTGCCGTCGGCCTCGCCCGGGCAGCTGGTGGCGTACTCCGCGGACGGCTCGCGCTCGATGCAGGTCGCGACGGCCTGGAGCGAGGTCGAGTCGCTCGCCTCGATCGCCGTGTCGCGCGACGGCACCCGGATGCTGGCGCTCGCCCAGGACGGGCAGCAGGCCACGGTGCTGGTGGCCGGCATCACCCGCTCACGGGACGGCGACCCGGTGGCGGTCGGCGAGCCGGTCGTCCTCCGCTCGACCCTGGGGACCGCGGTCGCCGCGGCCTGGACGGACGAGCTCGACGTGGTGTCGGTCGTGCGCGGCTCGACGGGAGAGGACGCCGTCACGATGAACCTGCTCGGCGGAGGCGCCACGGCGCTCGGCACGACGACGGGCACGGTCCAGATCGCCGCGGGCAACACCTCGACCCAGGTCCGCATCCTCGCCGAGGGCGGGGAGCTCCGGCAGCAACGGGGCTCGGCCTGGCAGACGACCGCGACGGACATCCGGCTGCTCGCGACGCAGACCGGCATGGGGTCCTGACGGGTCCTGTCGGCGACGACGAGCCCTGTCGACGACGGCGCTCCCCGGATGCTCCTCCCCAGGCGCGTCGGGCGGGCGGATCGTCCCGATCCGACGGATCCACCCACCGCGCCGCGGCCCGGACGGCGAACGTGGAGGCATGCTCTCCGATCACCTGCTCGACGCCCTCGCCGTCCTCCTCCCGCTGGAGTGCCCCGCCTGCGGAGAGCCGACGAGCCGGGCGCCCTGTCCGGACTGCTCGGCCGACGCGGCCGCCTCGGCCTGCCTGCTGACCCGCGTCGTCGGACCGCCGGACGATCCGCTCCTCGTCGTCACCGGTGCCCCGTACGAGGGCACGGTGCGCCGCCTCGTCGTCGCGCTGAAGGAGGAGGGCCGCACGGCCAGCCTCGCCCCGCTCGGCGCGCTGCTGCGTCCCGCTCTCGGCGCGGCGCTCGCCGGCAGCCCCGCGATCCTGGTCGTCCCGCCCGGCTCCTGGCTCGGCCGCGTGCGGCGGGGCGCCGATCCCGTCGCGCAGCTGGTCGCCGCGGCGGGAGGGCGGGCGGCGCGTCCTCTCCGGCGGTCGCGGATGGTCCGCGACCAGGTCGGGCTCGGCCGCGTCGAGCGGCGCGGCAACCTCGACGGGGCGTTCCGCGCCCGCCGTCCGCTCTCGTCGTGGCCGCCGGTGGTCCTCGTCGACGACGTGGTCACCTCCGGCGCGACCCTGCTCGAGCTCCGGCGCGCCGTGCGTGCGGCCGGCGGGACGGTCCGGGCCGCGGCGGCCCTGGCCGGCACCGCGCAACGAGGAGGGAACGTAGCAGCAGAATCCGGACGAACTCCCGGTGACGATCCGGTGGCCGGGGTCTACGGTGGGGGCACGGCGTGAACGGTCCGCCCCGGAGAAAGGCGGCACGCCGTACTCGACTGGGAGGTTGTCATGGACATCGACATCACAGGACGCAACATCGACATCACCGATCGCTTCCGCGCGTACGCGACGGAGAAGTCGGACAAGGTGGCGCACCTCGCCGATCGTGCTCTCGCACTCGAGATCAAGGCGAGCAGGCACGCCGAGGGCAAGGGCTCGGCCGGCGGCGACCGCGTGGAGCTGACGCTGATCGGCAAGGGGCCCGTGGTCCGGGCCGAGGCGAGCGGAGCCGACAAGTACGCGGCGTTCGACGTCGCCATCGGCCGGCTGCTCGAACGGGTGAGACGCGCCAAGGACCGGAAGAAGGTCCATCGGGGCCAGCATCGGCCGACCTCGCTCCGCGACGCGGCCGCCGACGACTTCAGCGTCGTCGCCATCCAGCCGGCCGACGCGGCGGTGCTGGAGCAGCTGAGCACGGGCGTCATCCCCGTGCAGGAGGCGCCGGAGCCGGTGGAGGACGAGGTCGAGGAGCCGTACTGCCCCGTCGTCATCCGCAAGAAGGTCTTCGCCTCCGTCTCGATGACCGTCGACGACGCCGTCGACTACATGGAGCTGGTCGGACACGACTTCTACCTCTTCATCGACTCCGACACGAACCGCCCGAGCGTGGTCTACCGCCGCAAGGGCTGGGACTACGGCGTCATCGGCCTCGGCGACGAGGCCGACGAGCTCGCCGAGCAGGCCGCCGGCTGAGATCCGACCCCGGGCCCCGGAGCATCCGCTCCGGGGCCCTCCCCGTGCCCAGGCAGGGAGTCCGCCCAGGGCGGACGCGTCGCCCCGACCGCTCGCCGCCCGCCCCGGCTAGGCTGGTCGCGGTCCGCGCTCCGGCGCGCGACTCCTGTCTTCTACTTTTTTGGAGTACCCCGTGGCCTCTGTCCTCGAAAAGGTCCTTCGCGTCGGGGAGGGGCGGGTCATCCGCCGCCTCGAGAACTACGCGAAGGCCGTCAACGCCCTCGAAGAGGACTTCACGCACCTCAGCGACGAGGAGCTGAAGAACGAGACCGTCGAGCTGCGCGAGCGCTACTCGAACGGCGAGTCCCTCGACGACCTGCTGCCGGAGGCGTTCGCCGCCGTCCGCGAGGCCTCGCGCCGGACGCTCGGCCTCCGCCACTTCGACGTGCAGCTCATGGGCGGCGCCGCCCTGCACCTGGGCAACATCGCCGAGATGAAGACCGGAGAGGGCAAGACGCTCGTCGCGACCCTTCCGGCCTACCTCAACGCGATCGCCAGCCGCGGCGTGCACATCGTCACGGTCAACGACTTCCTCGCGTCGTACCAGTCCGAGCTGATGGGGCGCGTGTTCCGCGCCCTCGGCATGACGACCGGAGTGATCCTCTCGGGCCAGACCCCGGAGCAGCGCCGTGAGCAGTACTCGGCCGACATCACCTACGGCACGAACAACGAGTTCGGCTTCGACTACCTCCGCGACAACATGGCGTGGCAGGCGCAGGACATGGTCCAGCGCGGCCACTTCTACGCCATCGTCGACGAGGTCGACTCGATCCTCATCGACGAGGCCCGCACCCCGCTGATCATCTCCGGTCCGGCCTCGGGCGAGGCGAACCGCTGGTTCGCGGAGTTCGCCAACCTCGCCAAGCGCCTCGACGAGGGCGAGGACTTCGAGGTCGACGAGAAGAAGCGCACCGTCGGCGTCCTCGAGCCCGGCATCGAGAAGGTCGAGGACTACCTCGGCATCGACAACCTCTACGAGTCGGCGAACACCCCGCTGATCTCGTTCCTCAACAACGCCATCAAGGCGCGCGCGCTGTTCAAGAAGGACAAGGACTACGTCGTGCTGAACGGCGAGGTCCTGATCGTCGACGAGCACACCGGCCGCATCCTGGCCGGACGCCGCTACAACGAGGGCATCCACCAGGCCATCGAGGCGAAGGAGGGCGTGCAGGTCAAGGCCGAGAACCAGACCCTGGCCACCGTCACGCTCCAGAACTACTTCCGCCTCTACGCGAAGCTCTCCGGCATGACCGGAACGGCCGAGACCGAGGCCGCCGAGTTCATGTCGACCTACAAGCTCGGCGTCGTCCCGATCCCGACGAACCGCAAGATGCAGCGGATCGACAACGCCGACCTCGTCTACAAGAACGAGCAGGTCAAGTTCGCCCAGGTCGTCGAGGACATCGCGGAGCGCCACGCGGCCGGGCAGCCGGTCCTCGTCGGCACGACCAGCGTCGAGAAGAGCGAGTACCTCTCGCGCCTGCTCGCCAAGAAGGGCGTGCGCCACGAGGTCCTGAACGCCAAGAACCACGCGCGGGAGGCGGCCATCGTCGCCCAGGCCGGCCGCCTCGGCGCCGTCACCGTCGCGACCAACATGGCCGGTCGAGGCACCGACATCATGCTCGGCGGCAACGCCGAGTTCCTCGCGGTCTCCGAGATGACGGCCAAGGGCCTGAACCCCTCCGAGACCCCGGAGGAGTACGAGGCCGCATGGGACGAGGTCTTCGCCGCCGTCAAGGAGAAGGTGGGCGAGGAGGCCGAGAAGGTCCAGGCCGCCGGCGGCCTCTACGTGCTCGGCACCGAGCGCCACGAGTCGCGCCGCATCGACAACCAGCTCCGCGGACGCTCGGGCCGCCAGGGCGACCCGGGGGAGAGCCGCTTCTACCTCTCGCTCACCGACGACCTCATGCGCCTGTTCAACTCCGGCGCCGCCGAGGCGCTCATGGGCCGGGGCAACGTCCCGGACGACATCGCCATCGAGTCGAAGGTCGTCTCGCGCGCCATCCGCAGCGCCCAGTCGCAGGTCGAGGCCCGCAACGCCGAGATCCGCAAGAACGTCCTCAAGTACGACGACGTCCTCAACCGCCAGCGCGAGGCGATCTACTCGGACCGCCGCCACATCCTCGAGGGCGACGACCTGCACGAGCGCACCCAGAAGTTCCTCGTCGACGTGATCGACGAGATCCTCGAGGTGCACACCGGCGACGGCAACGGCGACGACTGGGACTTCGACGCCCTCTGGACCGAGCTGAAGACGCTGTACCCGATCAGCCTCACGATCGACGAGGTGGTGCAGGAGGCGGGCAGCCGCGGCCGCATCAACAAGGAGTTCATGCGCCGCGAGATCCTCTCGGACGCGCAGCTCGCCTACCAGCGCCGCGAGGAGCAGCTGGGCTCTCCCGCCATGCGCGAGCTCGAGCGCCGTGTCGTGCTCTCGGTGATCGACCGCCGCTGGCGCGACCACCTCTACGAGATGGACTACCTCAAGGACGGCATCGGCCTGCGCGCGATGGCCCAGCGCGACCCGCTGGTCGAGTACCAGCGCGAGGGCTTCGCCCTGTTCCAGCAGATGATGGGGCAGATCCGCGAGGAGACCGTCGGCTTCCTCTTCAACCTCGAGGTCGAGGTGACCCAGAAGCAGGGCGAGGTCGCCGGAGTCGCGGCCAAGGGCCTCGCTCAGCCGGTCGCTCCGGCCGAGAAGCTCAGCTACTCGGCTCCGAGCGACACCGGCGGCGTCGAGGTCCGCGACCAGCGCGGACAGGTGCAGCAGGCGGCCACCGCGAAGGCCCGCGCCGAGGAGGCCCGCAAGGCGCTCCCCGAGGGCGAGGCGGAGGAGACTCCGACGACCGGCGCCTTCGGCCAGAAGCCGGGCGGCTCGGACGCCCCCGCCAACCGCGAGGAGCGACGCGCGCAGTCCAAGCGCCGCTGAGTCCTCCCCGGACGACGCCGACGGCCCCGGTCCCGCAGCAGCGGGTGTCCGGGGCCGTCGGCGTTCCTGCGGAGGCTCGGACCCCGCCTCGCCCGCCGTCAGGACTCGCCGCGCGCGAGGGCCGAGACGAAGCCGCCGGCGAAGGTGTCGCCGAGGCCGATCGTCGTCGGCCGGTCCGTCTCGAGGACGAGCCCGGGGACGCAGCAGGCCTCGAGCGTCGACTCCACCGCTGCGCACACCGCTTGTGAGCCGGGCTGGGGAGGGAGTCCGCCGACGTGGTCGTAGTCGGCGGCGGTGAAGCCGTCCCCGAGGAGGTCGCGGAGCTCGGTCGCGCGGATCATCTCGTCACCGACGCCCCGCCGCCCCCGGAGCTCGAGGAGGCCCTGCGCGACAGGGGGGTGGAGATCGTGCTCCCGGCCGGTGCGGCCGCCCGGGAGCGCTGACCCGCTCCTCACAGCACGTTGATCGCGGTGGCACGCCAGCGCGCGTCCGTGCCTTCGAGCCGGATCGCGACGGCCCGGCTCCGTGCGCGGTGATGCACCAGCACGACTCCCTCGACGACGCCGTCCCGCGGCTCCGTGACGATCACCCGTCCGACCGTGAACGGGACGCGCTGCGCCGTCCGCTTCCGCAGGCTGCGGGCGCGGGCCGCGAGCACGACCCGCTTCTGCAGGTGGTGGTAGACCTCGTCGCTCAGCCACCGCGCGATCTGGTCGATCTCGCGCGAGCCCTCCAGGATCTCGATCACGAGGTGCGTGAGCCGGGCGAGCAGGGGCTCCGGGTCGGGCAGCTCCGCGCGGGTCGCAGGCTGCGGGGCGAAGAACTCCGCGAGGGTGAGCCGCTCCACGGCCGCCTCGGGGTCGAGGGGGAGGGTGCGGTAGTCGAAGGCGTGGAGGGGAAGGCTCATGCGGCGATCTCCTGGGGCAGGACGAGCTGTTCACGGGTCCGGGTCACCTCTCTGCTCGACGGGCGGGGCGCGCTGGGTCGGCACGCGAGGACGACCTCATCGAAGCAGTCGAGGGATGCTCATGGAGTGCAGAGGCGCAGACTGTGGATAATCGTCGGCCGTCCCGAGCTGTGGACAGCGAGCCCGGCGTGCACCGCCCGGCCGCGCCCTAGGCTTGTCGGGTGTCGACCCTCAGTGACCTCGTCCTCTCCCACGGCCGATCCGACGAAGCGGACGTCGAATGGCTGCACCTGCTCGTCGGCGACCTGCAGCTGCTCGCCGACCTGGCCTTCGCCGACATCGTGCTCTGGGTGCCCACGGCCGACGACAGCTTCGTCGCCGTCGCCCACGCGCGCCCCAGCAGCGCGGCGACGCTCTTCTACCGCGACTTCGTCGGGCAGAGGATCAAGTCGGAGTGGCGCGCCCAGGTCGTCGAGGCGTTCGAGACCGCGCGGATCGTCGACACCTCCGCCCCGGACTGGTTCGAGGAGACGCCCACCCGCGTGCGCGCGGTGCCCGTCCTGCGCCGCCTGGGGGCCTCCGACGGCGGGACGACGGACCGCCCCATCGCGGTCGTCACGCGCCACACCAACCTCAGCGAGACGCGCACGCCGAGCCGGCAGGAGCTGACGTTCAACGACTGCGCGAACGACCTCTTCTCGATGATCGCCTCGGGCGACTTCCCCGATCTGGGCGCGCCGACCGGTCCTCGCCGCGGGGCGCCGCGCGCGTCCGACGGCCTGATCCGCCTGGACGTCGACGGCGTCACCACGTTCGCGAGCCCCAACGCCCTCTCGGCGTTCAACCGCATCGGCTTCGCCGACGAGCTCGAGGGGGAGTCGCTCGCCGAGGTCACGACGAAGCTGATCGCGGGGAAGGTCGTCATCGACGAGTCGCTCCCGCTGGTCGTGACCGGCCGGGCGCCGTGGCGAACCGACATCGAGGCCCGCGGAGTGACGGTGTCGCTGCGCGCGATCCCGATCCGCGACCGCGGCGAGCGGGTCGGCGCCGTCGTCCTGTGCCGCGACGTGACGGAGCTGCGCCACCAGGAGCGGGAGCTCATCACCAAGGACGCGACGATCCGCGAGATCCACCACCGCGTGAAGAACAACCTGCAGACCGTGGCCTCGCTGCTGCGGATCCAGGCCAGGCGCACCCACTCCGACCTCGCCCGGGAGGCGCTCACGCAGGCGATGCGCCGCGTCGCCGCCATCGCGGTCGTGCACGACACGCTCTCTGAGGGGCTGAACCAGAACGTCGACTTCGACGCGGTCTTCGACCGGGTGCTGCTGCTGATCGCCGAGGTCGCCTCGACCCACAACACCACGGTGCACCCGAAGCTGACGGGGAGCTTCGGCAACCTGCCCAGCGAGTACGCGACTCCGCTCGCCCTCGCCCTGACCGAGCTGGTCACCAACGCCGTCGAGCACGGCCTGGCCGGACGGGAGGGCGACGTGGAGATCGTCGCCTCGCGCAGCGACGACGAGCTCACGGTGAAGGTGCGCGACACGGGCGTCGGGCTGCCGGAGGGCAAGGTCGGATCGGGCCTGGGCACGCAGATCGTGCGCACGCTCATCCAGGGCGAGCTCGGCGGCACCATCGACTGGCACACGCTGGTCGGGCGCGGCACCGAGGTCACCATCGAGGTGCCGCTGCGATGGCTGGAGCGCGCCCGCTCCTGAAGCCGGAGACGACGCGACCCCCGCTGCCGAGAGGCGACGGGGGTCGGGGTCGTTCGTGCCGCCGAGCGGCTCGTGCGCCTAGGAGGCGCGGCGTGCGCGGGCGGCGCGGCGCTTCAGGGCGCGACGCTCGTCCTCGCTGAGGCCGCCCCACACGCCCGAGTCCTGGCCGGTCTCGAGGGCGTACTGGAGGCAGACCTCGGTGACGGTGCAGCGTGCGCACACCGACTTCGCCTTCTCGATCTGGTCCACGGCCGGGCCGGTGTTGCCGACCGGGAAGAAAAGCTCGGGGTCTGCGGTGAGGCAAGCGGCCTTGTCGCGCCAGTCCATGCGGGTGCTCCTTGTGTGAAGGCGTGCGTGGAGGAACCACGCAGTGTTCGGGTGGGATGATCGATCCACGCCGACGATCCCGACCAGTACTCGACCTCCGCGCCCTCACCGGCGCACGCCACGAGGCCCCGTGCTGGAGCGCGGGGTGGATCGGGGTGGTGGACGGGAGAACGCTCGGTTCTTGCCGGTGCACTCGACGCGATGCGTGAGCACTGCGTCGGCCACCCGGCTCCAGTGCTGGTCATCCGGCTCGCCCCCGTGCCTGACGGCGCGGCGGGATCGGATGTTCACATCGGCGGAAACCCACGACCCTGTGAGCGGTGAAACGAACTGGACTAGCCTGTCACGGGGATGAGCCCGAATCAAGAGTCCTGGATGGGATGTGCCTGTGACCGCTGACGCGAACGGGTCCCGCGGACCCCGCCCGACCGCCTCACGGCCGCTCGGTCTGGTGGTGCTGATCGCGGTCCTGGCCCTCGAGACGCTCGCCGTCGCCGGGGTCGCGGCGTGGCTCGTGCTCGAGCTGCTGACGACCCGGGCCGACACGGTCGGCGGAGGGATCGCCATCGTCGTCCTCGCGCTGATCGCCGTGTGCTGGGCCGCCGCGACGACGCTCGGCGCCGTGCGACGGCGAGGCTGGATGCGCGCGTCGGCGCTGACGATCCAGCTGGTGATGATGGCCGTGGCGCTCGGCGCCTTCCAGGGCCAGTACGCCGTGCCCGACATCGGCTGGGCGCTGCTGGCGCCGGCCGCGGTGGCCGTCGTCGCGCTGTTCCTCCCGAGCGTGGTCGCCGCCACTCGTCGCGATCCGGCCGTGTAGCCGGACGGCTGGCGCGCCGCCGCTCGCGGGTGCGACGCTGGAGGGACCCCCTCCTCGACACGGAAGCGACGCGCATGGACTCCACCCGACTCGGCTCCAGCGGCCTGCAGATCTCCTCGATCGTCCTCGGCTGCATGAGCTTCGGCGCTCCCGACCGCGGTGCCCACGGCTGGAGCATGGGCGAGGAGGAGTCGCGGACCTTCCTCCGGCGGGCGCTGGAGCTCGGCGTCACCACGTTCGACACGGCGGACGTCTACTCCGACGGCACGAGCGAGGAGTTCGTCGGCCGGGCGCTCGCGGACTTCGCGGTCCGCGAGGAGGTCGTGATCGCCACGAAGGTCCACGGGCGGATGCGCCCCGGCCCCAACGGCGGCGGCCTCTCGCGGCGGCACATCCTCAGCGCGATCGACGACAGCCTCCGGCGTCTCGGCACGGACTACGTCGACCTCTACCAGATCCACCGCTGGGACCCCGAGACGCCGATCGAGGAGACGATGGAGACGCTCCACGACGTCGTCCGCTCGGGCAGGGCGCGCTACATCGGCGCCTCGAGCATGTGGGCGTGGCAGTTCGCGAAGGCGCAGTACACCGCGGATCTGGGCGGCTGGACGCGGTTCGTCTCGATGCAGGACCAGTACAACCTGATCCAGCGCGAGGACGAGCGCGAGCTGCACCCCTTCTGCGTCGACCAGGGAGTCGGCGTGATCCCGTGGTCGCCGCTCGCCCGGGGCCGGCTCACCCGCGACTGGGACGAGACCACGGCGCGCACCGAGACCGACGTCTTCGGCGGCACCCTCTACCGCCAGCAGGAGGAGGCCGACCGGCGGACCGTCGCGACCGTCGCACGCATCGCCGAGCAGCGCGGCGTGCCCCGTGCGCAGGTGGCGCTCGCCTGGGTCCGGCAGCAGGAGGCGGTCACTGCTCCGATCGTCGGAGCCACGAAGCTCCACCACCTCGACGACGCGGTCGCGTCGCTGGACGTGGAGCTGACCGCCGACGAGCTGGAGGCGCTGGGCGCCGACTACGCACCGCGCGCCAACGAGGGGTTCTGATCCGGCCGATGCGCCACCGCTGATCCGCCCGAGCGGTCTCCGCTACGCTTCCTCTCGAAGATGACGGAAGCTCAGAGCGGGAGGCGGCATGGCGAGGAGTGCCGGGGATCCGCTGGGGGCGCGCTACCGCCTGCTCGAGCGGATCGGCTCGGGTGCCGCGGGCGAGGTGTGGCGCGTCGCCGACGCGCAGGGGCCGGACCGCGCGGCGAAGCTCCTCCGCGGTGAGCACGTGCACGACGCGGGCCTGGTCGAGCGGTTCGTCCGTGAGAGGTCGGTGCTCACCCGTCTGCTGCACCCGCACGTCGTGGAGGTGCTCGACCTCGTCGTGGAGGGGGAGACGCTCGGGATCGTGATGGAGCTCGTCGGCGGCGGATCGCTGCGGGAGCTGCTGCGGGACGAGGGCACCCTCCCGGCGGTCGATGCGCTGCCCGTGGCGGCCTCGATCCTCGACGCTCTCGCCGCCGCGCATGCGATCGGCACGGTCCACCGGGACGTGAAGCCCGACAACGTCCTGCTCGCGGAGGGTGCGGACGATGCGGGCTCCGCCGTCCGCGTCTCCGACTTCGGCATCGCTCACGTGGTCGCCGAGGGGCCGCGCGCGACGACGGGTGTCATCGGGACGCCGGAGTACCTCTCGCCCGAGATGCTCGCCACCGGAGCGGCCGGCCCGCCGAGCGACGTCTACTCGACGGGGATCCTGCTCTACGAGCTGCTGTGCGGCCGGACCCCGTTCGCGGGCCCCGGCGCCGACGTCGCGGTCGCCTACCGGCATGTCGCGATGCTCCCGCCGCCGCTGGAGCTGCCGCCGCGGCTCGCGTCGCTCCTGGACCGGATGCTCGCGAAGGATCCGGCGTCGCGGCCGACGGCTGCGGAGGCGGCGGGGATCCTGCGACGCCTCTCCCCGGCGCTGGCCGGGCTGCCGGCGCTGCCGCTCGCGGCGGGCGCGGCGGAGTTCGAGGAGGCCGAGCGCCCGGGCACGGTCCTCCGCGGGATGGCGGTGGAGATGTCGTCGGAGCCGGTGGAGGAGGGGCCCGCTCCCGAGCTCGGCCCGTCGTCGCAGGCGACCGTGCTCCGCCCGGTGCCGCGCCGCGAGCTGCGCCTGGCGGAACGGCCGTTCGAGGCTCCAGCTCGGCGGGGGCGCGGCGGACGTCTGCGGATGATCCTCGCCGCCCTCGGCGCCGGCGTCCTGCTCATCGGGGCGGTGCTCCTCGCCGTCCAGCCGCGCGGCGGCGGAGCACGGGCCTCGGCACCGGATGCCGACCTGTCGGCCCGGCAGCAGGACCGGCCGCTGCCGACGGGCCTCGGAGTGACGCGATCGGCCACCTGGGACGCGGAGCGACGGGCCGTGGTCGTCGAGATCTCCTACTCCGCCCAGAGCGCGCCCCTCTCGGGGTCCTTCCTCGAGGTGCTGCCGGGCCCGGACGCCGCGGCGGCGTGCCCCGCGGCCAGCTGGTCCGGAGTGACGGCGGTGCGCAACCGGCCGAGCGTCACCGGAGTCGGGGTCGGCTGCGGTTGGAGCCTGACGGACCTGCACGTCCCGGCGCAGGGGATCGTCGACGTCACGGCGACCGTGCCGATCGCGGTGGCCGAGCAGAGCGCCCTGGACGGGTGGCTCGCGGCGGCCGCATCAGCGACGGCACAGGCGGTGGCCGACCCTGCGGTCACCGGGACGGCGTATCCCGTGCAGCGGCTGCGGGATGTGCGGATCGAGACTCCCGCGCGGACGGTCGGCCGGACCCCGCTGCCGGTGACGCTGGTGCCGGTCTGGCCGAGCGGGGCGGACCCCGTGAATCCCCTGCTGGCGACGCCGTCGTCCGCGCCGGCGAGCAGCATGCTCGACGCGATCGCGGGCGGAGTGGAGGGCGTTCGCTTCAGCGACGGCTGCGGCGGCGCGGTCGCCGTGTCGTCCGACGGGCTGACGGTGACCGCCCTCACGGTGACTCCGTCCTGCGAGCTGCGCGCCCGAGTGGGCGCGTTCTCGGACCTCTCGAGCAGTCCCTTCGCGATCACCACTCGCGAGTGAGTCGACCTCCCGCGCCAGTGTCGAGCCGTCGACGCCACGCGAGCCGTCTGTGCTGTCTTGCCTTCTACCATGACGAGACATCCTCATGAAACGTTGGTGGAGTGGGGAGCGGTCGGGACGGTCCCGTCCGCAGGGGTAGAAAGGTGTGATCCATGTCACGTGTTCTCTCGACCGACGAGGCGAAGTCCGCGATCCAGCAGATCCAGTCGATCGTCAACGGCGGCCTCGCCGATCAGATCAGCCGGCTCGACGCACAGGGGCGGACACTGTCCGATCCGAACGTCTGGGACGGTCCGCTGGCCTCGCAGTTCCGCTCGTCGACCTGGCCGGAGACGAAGTCGGCCCTCGAGAAGGCCAAGCAGGAGCTCGAGGAGCTGCGCAGCCAGCTGGCGACGATCTCGCAGAACATCTTCGCCGCCGGCGGAGGGAGCTGACCGGCCGTCTCGCCCCTGCGTGCTCCGGCGAGCGGGGGCGGGACGTGCTCGTCGTCTCCGCGCTCCTTCCTCCGCGCACCTCCATCGGTGCGTCTCGGAGTGATCGGAGCGCTCTCGAGGAGGACGCGCCGATCGACTCGGTGGCGGAGGCGCGATCACCCGCCCGAGGGCGCTGATCAGCCGCCGTCCGCCGGCGTCGGCGAGACCGACTGCACGAAGTGGATCTCGCCGTCGAGGCTGACGAAGCCCCGGCCCACCGTGGGCGGGACGGGGAAGCGCCGCGGGATCTGCGCGCCGAGGAGAGTGCCGTCGTTGTCGATGTCGGGCTGGAGCAGCAGCACGGAGCGGGAGGCCGCCGCCTTCTTCGTCCAGTTCCCGAAATGGCTGCGGAGCTCGCTCGACCGGCCGGCCAGCACGACGCAGAGTCCCGGGCGACCCGACGAGACCAGCCTCATCAGCGCCTGGTCGGTGTCGTCCCAGCGCTCGGCGTCGTCGAGGAGGAGCAGCACGGGGCCCTCCTCCGTCGACAGCGACGCGAGGAGGGTGCGGAGCTCCTCCGCGCCCACAGCGAGTCGGTCGAGGTCGGCGCGCCTCAGCGGGGAGCGTCGATCGCACACTCCCCAGACGGCGACCGAGCCGGCGGCCCGCGCCGCCTCGGCCAGGGCGAGCAGCACGGTCGACTTGCCCGATCGGGCGGGTCCGGCGATGACGACGTGCTCGCCCTCGAAGACCTGGAACGCCAGCGGGGCGAGGTCCGACTCGCCGAGGCCGATCGGGAGCAGCCACGGCTCGCGATCGAAGCGGGCCTCGATCCCGAGCGCGCTCACGGCGACCCTGTCAGGAAGCGTGCCGACCGTGCTCGTCCTGCCGCGCGCATCCGGCCAGGCGGCCGCGAGCTCGGCGATCGCGTCGTCGAGACCGGCCCTCGGAGTCGCGACCTGCGTTTGCAGGAGCGACGAGGTGAGAACGCAGCGCCCCGGCACCGCTGCCGGCGCCTGCACCGGCTTCACCCCGGCGGCGGCGTAGTCCTGCGGGTCGGCGAGGCGGAACAGCCACTTCTGCGTCGTGACCTCCTCCATCACCGAGGGGATCGCCCTCGCCCGGGTGCTCGTCACCGCGAAGTGCAGGCCGAGCTCCGGTCCGTCGGCGTAGGCGCGGGTGAACGCCTCCATCAGAGCCAGGCCCTCCCAGTCCTGGAACTCGTCCTTCAGAGTGGCGAGACCGTCGACGAGCACCAGCGCACGACGGTGGCCCCCGGGCGATGCTCGGCGCCGGCGCACCTCGTCGCGCAGGTGACGGAGGAACCGGGTCTGCTTCTCGTGGGATCCGCCACCTGCGCCGATGTAGGAGACGGTGTGCGGGAGTCGCGCAAGCGGGGCGGAGTCGCGGGAACCGGCAGCGAGGACGTAGAGGTCGAGCTCGTCCGGGGGGAAGTGGCGGGCGGCCGTCAGCGCGATCGACGCGAGCGCCGTGCTGGTGCCGCTGCCGGGGATGCCGATGAGGAGCAGGTTCCCCTCGCCCAGATCCCAGCCGGTCGGCGTCCGGCGCTGCCGGTCGGGGTCGTCCGAGAGTGCGACGTGCAGGACGTCGCCGACGACGCGACCGAGGTCGGACTCCTCCGCACCGAACCCGCTGAGGGCCACGGTGTCCTCGAGCGGCTCCGGCCAGATCGGGCGGGGAGGGCCGAAGCCCGAAGCGACGTCCGCCTCGACCACCGCGTCGATCAGGAGGTCGAGATCGGTCGGGGCCGTCTCGTCGGCGGCGACCGGGGAGGGGCCCTCGACGGGGACGCCCGTGGGTCCGACCGGGCGGACCTCGATCGCCTCGACGGCCGCCGCCTCCGCGCGACCGGTGACCAGCGCCGTCTGGACGGGCGAGATGTCGTTCTGGCCCCGCTTCACGTACGCCCGGCCGGTCTGGGAGCGGGAGATCCCGGCCGCGCTCGCGACTCCGATCACGTCGGCGGAGTCGTCCCGGCTCTGCACCCGGAGGGCGACGCGGAGGTTGGTGTTGGCGAGGATGTCGTCGTTCACCACTCCGGCCGGACGCTGGGTGGCGAGGATCATGTGCACGCCGAGCGTCCTGCCGACCGCGGCGACGCTCACGAGGGACGTCAGGACGTCGGGATGCTCCTTCGCGAGAACGGCGAACTCGTCGACGACGAGCAGGAGCCGCGGCATCGGCTCGGGCGGCGAGGTGGCCCAGTACGCGTCGAGGTCGTCGACACCCTCGCCGGCGGCGGCGAAGAGCCGCTGACGACGCCGCATCTCGGCCTGGAGCGAGCGCAGCGCGCGGTCGGCGAGCTGGGCGTCGAGGTTGCTGATGGTGCCGATCGTGTGCGGGAGCCGCTCGCAGGACGCGAACGCTGCACCCCCCTTGAAGTCGATGAGCACGAAGGTGAGGCGCGTCGGATCGTTCCAGGCCGCGAGGCCGGCCACGAAGGAGCGCAGGAACTCGCTCTTGCCCGAGCCCGTGGTGCCGCCGACCAGGCCGTGCGGGCCGTCGGCGACGAGATCGAGCACGAGCGGACCGTGCTCGGACGAGCCGACGGGCGCGCGCACGCCCCGGGCGCTCGACCACCACCCCCGGACGTCCGCGGCGGTCGGACGATCGGCGCCCAGGAGCGGCGGCAGCCGCACGAGCGCGGAGAGGGCCGCCCCCGCGGTGACGAGCTCCGGGTCCTCGAAGCGCGCCAGGTCGCGCGCACAGCGCTCGGCCGTGGAGGAGGCGAGACCGGCGAGCACCACGTCCTCGACGGTGATCCGCTCGTCGGGCCGGGAGAGGAGCGCCGAGGCGTCCGCTCCGACCCGGACGACGACCGTGCAGGAGGCGGGGAGCTGCTCCTCCGACGCCGCGAGGACGAGGCCGGAGATCCGGGTCGCCGCCTCGCGCTCGCCGCGGCCGAGTCCGAGGAGTTCGCGCGCCGGAGCGGCGCGTCCCTCGGTCAGCACGTCGGAGTCGAGCACCAGGAGCACGCGCGGCGAGTCCTCGTCGCGGAGGGCGCGGAGGAGCTCGGAGCTGCGGTCGCGCCGGTCGGAGAGGCGGCGTCCGCCCCCGGCCAGACGCGTGTGGGGGAGCCAGGAGGCCCAGCTCCAGTCGGAGTCGCGTCGCCGGTCGCAGAACACCCCTATCGCCAGGTCGGCCGGACCGCAGTGGACCGCCGCCTGGCAGAGCAGGCTCCTCGCCAGAGCGAGGCCGCCCTCGCGGTCGCCGACGATCCCGACGACGCCCGAGTCCGCGAGATCGATGGACACCGGCGCGCTCGGGACGACGCTCACCGCGAGGATCGCGCGCACCTCCTCCTCGAGCCGCGGCACTCCGCGCTGATCGAGCGGGGGAGACCACGGGACGTCGCCGACGCCGATGTGCAGGCGGAGCACATCGGCGGAGGTCGCGCGCCGCTGCCACAGCGACGTGGCGGGCAGCGCCGCCCGGCGGATCGTCGTCGCCGGGTCGGGCGCGTCCTCCTCGAGGCGGGCCCGTTCGACACGCGCGGAACGGGCGATGTCGTCGCGGAGCGTCTGCAGCGCCTCGACGTAGCGCTGCTCCTCGGACCGGGTCGCTCGGGCGTGCCGGTGCCGCTGCTCGAACCACATGCCCACCCCGGCCACGGGGCTGAGCGCGGCGAAGAGGGCGTAGCGCGCATCGCCCAAGATGAGGACCATCGCGAAGGCGAGGACGAGCGGCGCGGCGACGGTGATCACGCTGAAGGTCGTGGCGGAGGCGATCTCGAGGCGGGCCGGCGGGACGACCGCCTCGCCGGCCGCCGGACGTCCCGGTCGCGGCGGCCGGTTGAAGGGAACGGTCGCCGTCGCGGTGACGTTGTCCGTGCTCCCCGGCTCGGGCGCGAGGAGCTCGGGAGGCGCGGGGCGCAGTCGGAGAGCCGCCCCACCGGCGATCACGACCACGGCGTCGGAGACGAGGACCCCGTCCCCGGTCGCGGAGACGCCGTCGACCAGGGTGCCGTTGGTGCTGTCGGCGTCGTGCACCCGCAGGCCGTCGCCCTCGCGGGTCACCGAGAAGTGCTCCCAGGAGGCGCTCGCCGTGTCGAGGACGACGTCGGCGTGCGGGGAGCGGCCCACGATCAGCGCGCGGGCCCGCGGGATCTCGACCACGGCTCCCGCGCCGAGACCGCCCGACAGCACGGCCGTCCACCCGCGGGCCGCGGCAGGTCGGGGCAGGGGGGAGCGGGCGATCCGCGTTCCCTCGAGCAGCAGCAGATCGGCCAGCCGGGTCTCCACAGGGTGCAGGACGGTGTCGACGGCGAGGGCCGTCCCGGGCGGGAGGCGGTGCCCGGTTGCGGTGGCGATCAGCTCGCCGAGTGTCGCGGAGTCGCGGTGGCGGCCGAGGTCGATGTCGGAGCGGGTGCCGTCGAGGTCGAGGAGGAGTCGCACCGGGGGCTCACGGTCGGGGCTGTCCGGCGAACCAGAGCAGCGGCGGGTCGGCGGGCCGCAGGCCGAGGCGCTGCGGCGAGGAGTGGAGGGGGAGTGCCGGGGCGTCCAGAGCGTGCGCGGCGCCGAAGTCGAGCGGCGGACCGGCGAGCCCGTCCGCCGGTCCGATCGTGGATCCCCGGAGTGCGGCGGCGACCGCCGCGGGTTCCCTGCTGCCTGCGACGGCCGCGGCTCGCACCAGCGCCACGACGGCGTCGTGGCTGGGGGCGTCCGCGACCGCGGCGAGATCGCGGAACGCGCGGTCGCCGAGGAGGGTCGTCCGCGCGGCATCGTCGGCGGTCATCCGCACAGCCCCCAGGAACGCGGAGGCCGCGCGCCCGCGCTCGTCGCCGCGGAGAGCGACCGCGTCGCCGGAATCCGTGCCGATCGTCGTCAGATCTCCCGAGAGGGTGCCTCCGGCCGCGGCCAGGGCGGGAGCGAAGGCGGGGCTCAGCGCGTCGGGCGTGAGCAGGATCGGGACGGACGCCCCCGCCGCCTGCAGAGCGGCGACCGCCGTCGCCTGCGCAGCGGCGGAGCCGGACACGACGACGCGCTCGACCGCCAGCTCGCCCTCGAGGTGCGGGCGGGCGGCGCTGACGATCACGTCCGCGGTGGCGCCGGGATCGGCGGTCACCGTCGCGGCGGGCGAGAGACCGGTCGGGGTGCCTCCACCGGTGTCGACGAGGAGTACCCGGGCGCCTCCGCCGGCCTCCTCCACGAGTGCCGCGTCGGCCGAGGCGGTGTCGGGTCCGAGGGACCAGACGCCGTCGCCGGGCAGGTCGGGGCCGCCTCCGTAGGGGAGGACGGCCGCTGTCCCCGCGGCCCGAGCGGCGTCCACGGCTGCAGCGGTGTGGGTGCCGTGGGCCGCGAGGACGAGGCCGGACACGCCCTGCCCCGTCAGCTCCTCGACGGCGGCGCGGGCACCCTCGGGCGTCCCGTGGTCGTCGACGGCGACGAGACCGATCTCGCAGCCGCCCATCGCTGACCGGTGCGCGGCGACGACGGCGCCGTTCGCCGCGTCCTTCCATTCCGCGCCCTCGCCCGGAGCCGAGCTGAGCGAGACCACCACCCCGAGCGTCATCCGCTCGGGCACCCGGGCGCACGAGAAGCCGACCGGGAGAGCGGCGACCTCCGTCATCGGGGCGGACTGCGGGGGCAGGAGGGAGACGAGGGCACCGCTGACGCCGAGGAGGGCGACGGCGCCGCCGATCAGCATCGGGCTCCGTCGGGCGGTGCGGGGGTGCTGCGCCGCGCGCCTGCCCAGGCGGGTCATCGCTCGTCCCCGATCCGGAAGGAGTAGACCGTCCGGGTCCGCGTGCCCTCGGGCAGGTCGAGGTGGAACGCGGGAAGCTCATCCCCGGCGCGGAGGGAGGCCCTCTCCTGGGCCTGCGCCAGCAGGATGCCCGAGACGTCCTCGGATCGCACCGCGGCGTAGCCCCGTGCGCTCTGCGAGGCGAGGGCGAGCTGCACGTCGGCGGTGCCGACCTTCGCGGCACTCGTGGTCATCGATCCGAGCAGGCCGGAGCCGCCGACCGTCCGGTCGCCGAGGTCCAGGAGCACCTTGTGCAGATCGGCTGCGAGGAGCGCGGCGGCCGCGTCGGTGTCGCGGGTCGAGGCGTCGATCGTCGTCGCGATGCCGGCCAGGGAGGCGCGCGTCCGCTCAGAGACGGCCCCGCCGATCCGGGCCTCCGCGGTGCGGAGAGCCCGGTGCCCGGCGTCCACCGTCGCTGCACCGTCGGAGCGGATGCCGGAGGAGGCCGTGCGCAGGCTCGAGACCGACCGGTCGAACATCGCGACGACCGCGTCGGCGTCGGCGCCGGAGCGCGTCGAGATCCGCCGCACCTGCTCGTAGAGGAGTGCGGTGACCGCGGATGCGGCTGCCGTGTCCGCCTCGGCGAACGCATTCTGTATCGCCGGTGCGAGAGCGTCCTGCTGGGCACCGAGAGCGTCGATGCGGGTGCCGAGTGCGTCGCGCTGAGCGGTCAGCGCGTCGACGCCGGTGCGGAGGGAGGCGAGCAGGCCGGTGAGGCGCGTGTCGTCCGAGCCGGCCGTCGCGCCGGCCTCGGCCACGCCTCCGCGGACCGTGGCGAGCGCGGCGCGCAGGGCGGCGAGGTCGGCGCTAGCGCCGGTGCTGCCGACGGTGGAGGCGACGGCGGTCCACGCGTGGACCTGGTCGCTCAGCCGGTCGGCCAGGGGGGCCGGATAGCCGTCGGGAGCGTCGAGGCGGCCCGTGCCGGAGCAGGGCGTCGCGGTCAGGTAGGCGCGGAGCTCCTCGACGGAGCCCCGGGTCTCCTCCACGGGTGCGCGCGTCGGGCGCCCGGTCGGCGTGGGTGCGGCAGCAGGGGACTGTGTCGCCGGCGACAGCTCGCAGAGCCGATCGGCCAGCTCCTGGTTCTGCGCCGACAGCGACCCCGTGCTGGTCGGCGTGCCGAGCTCGTCCAGGGCGGTCGTGGCGGCGGCGCCGACCGAGGCGACCGTCGTCTCCAGGCCCGCGGTGTCCGCGTCGAGCTCGTCCAGCGTCGCCGACAGGGCGGCGAGCGCCCGGGTGACGGATCCCTCCGGGTCGGCCAGGGTGTCCACCGAGGCCGACGCGGCGTCCACCCTGCTCGCGAGGGCGGCGAACCCGGCCTGCACGCCGTCCATCAGCTCCGGCTGCAGGGAGTCGACGAGGTCCTGCCCGCGATCGAGCATCCCGAGCAGCACGGTGTCGACGGCGGCTGCGGAGGCGGCGAGGGAGCATGTCATCGAGGGTGCCGTGCAGGTCTCGGCGGAGGGCTGTGCCGGCCCCGCGGCAGCACGGAGAGCCGCGACGACCTCGTCGCGGCAGGACTCGGCCGCGGTTCCGTACGCGTCGAGCTCGGCCGTGAGCCGTAGCAGCTCCGAGTGGATCGAGCCGGTGCGGCCGCCGTCGACGGCGAGTCCGCATCCGCTGCCCGAGACCGTCGGCGGCGGCACCGCGGCCGATGTGTCGCCCAGCATGGCGTCCACCGCGTCGATCGCCTCGGACAGCTGCGCCAGCAGGCCGGACTCGGTGCCCGAGACCGTCGACGACAGCTGCGCCCGGAGCGCGCCGAGCTGCCCGGAGAGGCTCTGCATCGAGGCCGCCGTCGAGGCGGCGCCGGCCCGCAGCTCCTCGGCCGTGCGGACACCGAGAGTCTCGGAGGTCGCGTCGAGCGAGGCCCGCACCTCGGCGACGGTGGTGCCGGCCTGCGTCAGCAGGTCGTCCACCGCGGTGACGACCTCGATCGTGCGGCGCTCGAGGGCGAGCGGCGAGGCGTCGGAGGAGTCGAACGCGGCGCCCAGCGCCCCATCGGTGGTCGGGTCGGTGCTCAGGCCGGGCTGGACCGCCAGGTCGAAGGCGGGGACGGAGAAGTCGGCGACGTCGGCGACGAGGGTCAGCGTCGCCGTCGCGCCACCGCCCGGGGGAGCGAGGAGAGAGGCCCACTGCACGACGGCGTCTCCGTGCTCGTCGCGGCTGAGCACGCCGTTGGTGACGGCACCCGACTCGCTCTCGGTGACGACGCGACTCGGCGGGACGCCCGGCAGGACCGCGGAGGCTGCGATCGTCAGCGGAGCGCCGACGAGTGCGCTGCGGCGGGCTGCACGACCGGCCGCGTCGAACGCGACCTCCTCGGGCCGGACCGTCAGGTTCTCCACCGCGAGCGAGATCTCGATCCGACCCGAGCGCCCGGCGAGCTCGGCCGGATCGGTGCCCGAGGCGTCGGCGATGCGCCACGAGGGCCGGACACGGACCGGCAGGTCCGCGGAGACCTCGGCGGGATCGTAGACGGTGGTGGTCGCCGAGGTGTCGGACGGGTCGTCGCCGACGCCGAGGGCCGTCCCCTCGATCGCACGGACACCCCCGTCGGACGAGACGGCGACGGACACCGCCTGCAGCACCCTGGCGGCGGTGAGCGCCGGCTCCGGTGGCGTGCAGCCCGCCAGCACGGCGGCCACGACCGCGATCGCCGCTGCGGCCGTCGTCCTGCGAGCATTCGAGCGCACCCTGACCACCCCTCGTCCCGACGGGGCACCGGGCGGTGCCGCTCACGTCGACATGAGAGATGCTCGCAGATGAGCGGAACCCCGAGAGCCGGTGGCGCACGATGACCCGCACAGCGCGCCCCGGGGTCAGACGAGCTTCAGCTTCTTGCGGAGCGCCTGCACGTGCCCGGTCGCCCGGACGCCGTACTGCCCGAACTCGAGCGCTCCCTCGGCTCCGACGACGAACGTCGAGCGCAGCACGCCGACGACGGTCTTGCCGTAGAGGCTCTTCTCGCCCCACACCGCGTACGCGCGGTGCACGGTCATGTCGGGGTCGCTCAGCAGCGGGTACGCGATGCCCTGGGCGTCGGCCCAGCGGCGCAGTGCCTCCGGGGCGTCCCGCGAGATCCCGAGGACCTCGTAGCCGGAGTCGCGGAGGGACGCCGCATTGTCGCGGAAGTCGCAGGCCTCCGTGGTGCAGCCGGGGGTGTCGGCCTCGGGGTAGAAGAACAGGATGACGCGCCGTCCGCGGTAGTCCGCGAGCGAGACGGGCTCGCCGTCCTGGTTCGGCAGCGTGAACTCCGGAGCGGAGTCGCCGGCGGCGAGGCGCGCCTCGGCGGGGAGGGGGGAGAGGTCGGTCATCGTCTGCTTCCGTCGGTCGTGGCGAAGGTGGTCAGGAGGCGCTGGAGCGAGTCGAGGCGCTCCGGTCCGCTGGCGCCCAGCAGTCCGCCCTCGACCGCCTCGATGATGGCGCAGTCGGGGGAGTCGGGCAGGTGCGTGCAGCCGCGCGGGCAGTCCCGGGCGATCACGGCGAGGGTCGTGAACGCGCCGAGGATGTTGTCGGTGTTCACGTGGCCGAGTCCGAACGAGCGGACGCCGGGGGTGTCGATCACCCAGCCGTGCCGGTCGCCGCGCTCCACGCGCAGCGAGACGGTGGAGGACGAAGTGTGCCGGCCGCGGCCCGTCACCGTGTTCACGCGCCCGATGGCCCGGTGCGCGTCCGGGACGAGCTTGTTCACGAGGGTGGACTTGCCGACTCCGGAGTGCCCGACGACCACGGTCTCGTGGCCGAGGAGGGCGTCGGCGATCTCGTCGACCGGCGGCTCGTCCTGGCTCGAGAGGAACACGCGGAGGTCGAGCCCCTCGAAGTTGCGGAGGAACGGTGCCGGGTCCGCGAGGTCGGTCTTGGTGATGCAGAGCATCGGAGTGATCCCGGCGTCGAAGGCGGCGACCAGGTAGCGGTCGACCAGCCGGGTCCGGGGCTCGGGGTCGGCGGCGGCCACCACGCAGAGCATCTGGTCGGCGTTGGCGACGATCACGCGCTCGATCGCGTCGGTGTCGTCGGCGCTGCGGCGGAGGAGGGTCGACCGCTCGCGGATGCGGACGATGCGCGCGAGCGTCCCCTCGTCGCCGCTGGAGTCCCCGACCACGTCGACGCGGTCGCCGGCCACGATCGCCTGGCGCCGCAGCTCGCGGGCCCGGGCCGCCGTGAACTCGTGCTCCTCGGGCGTCCCGTCGCCGATCATCACCGTGTAGCGACCCCGGTCGACGCCGAGCACCATCGCGATCTCTGCGTTCTCGTAGGCGGGCCTGTTCTTGGTCCGGGGCTTCGTGCCCTTCGGGTTCGGGCGCACCCGCGCGTCCGACTCGTCGTACCCGTCGAAGTCGTCGAGAGCACCGTCGGCGTCGAGGCCGCTGTCCGTCCACCACGACACGGGTCAGACCGATCCGGCGAGGGTCGTCCACAGCTCCGGGAACTGCGGGAGGGTCTTCGCTGTCGTGGCTACGTCCTCGATCACCACGCCGGGGACCACCAGGCCGATCAGAGCGCCGGCGTGGGCCATGCGGTGGTCGGAGTAGGTGCGCCAGCGGCCGCCGTGGAGCTCGGCGGGCTCGATGCGCAGACCGTCCTCGAGCTCCGTGACCCGGCCGCCGAGGCCGGTGATCTCGGCGGCGAGGGCGGCGAGGCGGTCCGTCTCGTGGTGGCGGATGTGGCCGATCCCGGTCAGGGTGCTGGGAGTGGAGGCCAGCGCGGCGAGGGCGGCGAGGGCGGGGGCGAGCTCGCCTCCCTCCGACAGGTCGAGGTCCACGCCCAGGATCTCGTCGCCGCCGGTGACCACGAGGTCCTCGCCGTCGCGCTCGACGCGGGCGCCGAACAGCGGCAGGATCCGCTCGAGGTGCGCCCCGACCTGCGTGGTGACGGCCGGCCAGTGGCGAAGCCGGACGCGGCCGCCCGTGACGAGGGCCGCAGCGAGGAACGGCGCGGCGTTCGAGAGGTCGGGCTCGATCAGCACGTCGGCGCCGGCGATGGGCTGCGGCGCGACGGTCCACTCGCCGTCGGCGGGCGTGCCGACCTCGACGCCCCGTGCCGCCAGCGCGGCGACGGTCATGTCGATGTGGGGCCGGGAGGGGACGGCGCTGCCCTCGTGGCGCAGGTGCAGTCCCTCCTCGAAGCGGGCGCCGGCCAGCAGGAGCGCCGAGACGAACTGGCTCGACCGCGAGGCGTCGACGACGACGTCGCCGCCCCGGACGGCCCCGGACCCGTGGACGGTGAAGGGGAGCGCGCCGCGGCCGTCGTCGGCGACGTCGACGCCGAGCGCGCGGAGGGAGGCGATCGTCGCCCCCATCGGCCGCTTCGCCGCGTACGCGTCGCCGTCGAAGGTGGTGGGACCGAGCGCGAGGCCGGCCAGCGGCGGGACGAAGCGCATCACGGTGCCCGCGAGCCCGCAGTCGATCGTCGTCGAGCCGAGCAACTCCTCCGCGGGCTCCACGACCAGGTCGGCGCCGAAGCCGCCGGTCGAGCCGGACTCCCGGATCGTGGTGCCGAGCGAGCGCAGCGCCTCGATCATCAGGGCGCTGTCGCGGGAGTGCAGCGGCGCCCGCAGCGTGGAGGGCCCGTCGGCCAGAGCAGCGAGCACCAGCTCCCGGTTGGTCAGCGACTTGGAGCCGGGCAGGCCGACCTCGGCGTCGAGAGCGCCGGCCGCGAGGGGTGCGGGCCAGGCGTCGTCGCCGGGGAGCGCACGGGCGTCGCCGTACGGATCGAACTCGGGGGCGGAATAACGCGAGAAGACCATCGGTTGTCAGGATAGTCGGCGCGCAGGGCGTCGTCAGGAGCGTGACGGAGGCGGAGCATGACGGCAGCACCCCCGGTCCTCCGGAGCAGCAGGCCCGTCGCCCGGAGGCGCCCTCGCGCCGCAACCCCGGTCGTCCGCCGCGCCGCCGCTCTAGAATCGCTCGTGATGACTCGCGACGACGAACCCCGCACCACCCCCGCCGACGAGGCTCCCGAGCCCGCCGACGCGGAGCAGACGATCGTGGAGACCGTCGAGGAGTCGCTGGACGACGCCCCGGTCGAGGCTCCCGTCGATCTCCGCTCCCTCTTCGAGCAGCAGGCGCTGCCCTTCATCGACCAGCTCTACGCGGCCGGTCTGCGGATGACGAAGAACCCCTCCGACGCGCAGGACCTCGTGCAGGAGACGTTCGCGAAGGCGTTCGGCGCGTTCCGCCAGTTCGAGCAGGGCACCAACCTGAAGGCCTGGCTCTACCGCATCCTCACGAACACGTTCATCAACTCGTACCGCAAGAAGCAGCGCGAGCCCTACCAGAGCGCGATCGACGAGCTCGAGGACTGGCAGCTGGGCGGCGCCGAGTCGACCACGGCCACCTCCAGCCGCTCGGCCGAGGCGGAGGCGATCGACCACCTCCCCGACACCGCGGTGAAGGAGGCGCTCCAGGCGATCCCGGAGGACTTCCGGCTCGCCGTCTACTTCGCCGATGTCGAAGGCTTCTCCTACCAGGAGATCGCGGACATCATGAAGACCCCCGTCGGGACCGTCATGAGCCGGCTGCACCGCGGCCGGCGCATGCTGCGCGAACGACTCACCGACTACGCACGCGAGCGCGGATTCCGCGCCGCATTCACTTCCGGGAGCACGAAATGACCGACAGCGGCTGCACGAAGGCGAAGGCCGAGCTCGAGGAGTACCTCCACAACGAGCTGTGCAAGGAGGACGCCGCCGACATCCGCGAGCACATGGCGGGATGCGTCGACTGCGCCGATGAGGCGAAGGTCGGCGTGGTGCTGACGGTCGCCGTGCAGCGGGCGTGCAAGGAGACGGCGCCGGAGGACCTCCGCGCCCAGGTGCTCGGCATGCTCCGCGACGAGCACGCCGCGCACTCGCAGGCGCCCGCCCGCCTCTAGGCGCCGCACGACCCGGGGAGCCCCGGCCGTTCGAGACCTCCCGCGCACCGCGGGCCCTCGAAGGGCCGGGGCTCCGTCGTGTCCGGCGGCCTCCGGGTGCCGCGGCACCCGCACGTCGCGCGCGCTCCTGCCGGTCTCTGCGGGCCTGCGGTCAGGCACGGTCCGCCCGCAACGCGACGGGCCCGCCGGAACACGAGGTTCCGACGGGCCCGACCGCGTCGTGCGGACCGCGGGTCAGCGCGTGAGCGCCCGCGACAGCAGGTCGGCCTGCTCGGAGGCGTGCCGCTTGGCCGAGCCGGCCGCGGGGGAGGCCGCGGACGGCCGCGAGACCACGCGCATGGACCGGCCCAGCTTCGGAGCGACCTCGAGGGCCATGAACGGCCAGGCGCCCTGGTTCTCGGGCTCGTCCTGCACCCAGACGAGCTCCGCGTCCGGGTACCGCTCGGCGATGCCGCGCAGCTCCTCGATCGGCGCCGGGTAGTACTGCTCGACCCGCACCAGCGCGATGCCGTCGTCGGGCTTCTTCTCGAGCTCCGCCTTGAGGTCGTAGTGGACCTTGCCGGCGTGGAGCAGGACGCGCTTCACGGCGGAGGCGTCCTGGATCCGCGCGTCGTCGATCACCGGCTGGAAGCGGCCCGAGGTGAAGTCCTCGACCGGGCTCGAGGCTCCGCGGAGGCGCAGCATCGCCTTCGGGGTGAAGACGATCAGCGGGCGGCGGGGCCGGGAGTAGGCCTGGCGGCGCAGCAGGTGGAAGTAGGACGCCGGCGTCGACGGTCGCGCGACGGTCATGTTCCGCTCCGCGCACATCTGCAGGTAGCGCTCGATCCGAGCCGACGAGTGGTCGGGGCCCTGGCCCTCGTAGCCGTGCGGGAGCAGGAGCACGAGCGACGAGCGCTGCCCCCACTTCTGCTCGGCGGAGGAGATGAACTCGTCGATCACGATCTGGGCGCCGTTCGCGAAGTCGCCGAACTGCGCCTCCCACAGCACGAGCGAGTCGGGCCGCTCCACCGAGTAGCCGTACTCGAACGCCATCGCCGCGTACTCCGAGAGCAGCGAGTCGTAGATCCAGAGCCGGGCCTGCTGCTCGGACAGGTTCATCAGCGGCAGCCACTCCTGGCCGTTCTCGCGGTCGTGGAGGACCGCGTGGCGCTGGACGAAGGTCCCGCGGCGCGTGTCCTGGCCGACGAGGCGCACCGGGGTGTCCTCGAGCAGCAGCGAGCCGAGCGCGAGCAGCTCGCCGAAGGCCCAGTCGATGGAGCCGGAGCGGCTCATCTCCTGGCGCTTCGCCAGCAGCTGCTGGAGCTTGGGGTGCACGGTGAAGCCCTCGGGCGGCGTCGTGAACGCGTCGCCGATGCGGGTGACGACCTCGGTCTTCACGCCGGTCACCTCGGGCTCGCCCGGGTAGTCCTCGCCCTGCTGCGCGTCGGGCAGCTCGAGGTCGGCCACGGAGTCGCCGTCGGCGGTGATCACGGGGATCGCGCCGGTCTGCGCGGCGTGGGTCTCGGCGAACGCGCGCTCCAGGCGGTCCTGGAAGTCCTGGTGGGCGCGGTCGTACTCCTCCTCGGTGATGTCGCCGCGGCCGACGAGCGCCTCGGTGTACAGCTTGCGGACCGAGCGCTTGGCCTCGATCAGGCTGTACATCAGCGGCTGGGTCATCGAGGGGTCGTCGCCCTCGTTGTGCCCGCGCCGGCGGTAGCAGATCAGGTCGATGACCACGTCGCGGTGGAACCGCTGGCGGTACTCGAACGCGAGCTGCCCGACGTGGACGACAGCCTCGGGGTCGTCGCCGTTCACGTGGAAGATCGGCGCCTGGATCGTCTTCGCGCCGTCGGTCGAGTAGATCGAGGTGCGGGCCTCGTGAGGGGGAGTCGTGAACCCGACCTGGTTGTTGATGTTGATGTGGATCGTGCCGCCGGTGCGGTACGCCCGCAGCTGCGACATCTGCAGGGTCTCGACCACCACGCCCTGGCCCGCCATCGCAGCGTCGCCGTGGACGAGGATCGGCAGCGTGGTGAAGGTGCCGATGGGCTTGCGGTCCTGCTTGGCGCGAACGATGCCCTCGAGCACGCCGTTCACGGCCTCGAGGTGCGAGGGGTTCGCCGCCAGGTAGACCGGGATCTCCTCGCCCGCAGCACCGCGGAAGGTGCCCTCGGTGCCGAGGTGGTACTTCACGTCTCCGGAGCCCTGGACCGTGCGCGGGTCCTGGGTGCCCTCGAACTCGCGGAAGATCTGACCGTAGGTCTTGCCGGCGATGTTGGTCAGCACGTTCAGGCGGCCGCGGTGGGCCATGCCGATCGCCACCTCGTCGAGGTGCTCGTCGGCCGCGCCCTGCAGGACGGCGTCGAGCAGCGCGATGAGCGACTCCCCGCCCTCGAGCGAGAAGCGCTTCTGGCCCACGTACTTGGTCTGCAGGAAGGTCTCGAAGGCCTCGGCCTCGTTGAGCTTGCCCAGGATGCGCAGCTGCTCGTCGTGGCCCGGCTTCTCGTAGCCGCGCTCGAGCTTCTGCTGCATCCAGGCGCGCTGCTCCGGGTCCTGGATGTGCATGTACTCGACGCCGACGGTGCGGCAGTACGAGTCGCGGAGGATCCCGAGGATGTCGCGCAGCTTGAGCTGGCGCTTGCCGCCGAAGCCGTCCGTGACGAACTCGCGGTCGAGGTCCCAGAAGGTGAGGCCGTGGCTCTCGATGGCGAGGTCGGGGTGCGAGCGCTGCACGTACTCCAGCGGGTCGACGTCGGCCATCAGGTGCCCGCGGACGCGGAACGAGTTGATGAGCTCCTGCACGCGGGCGGTCTTGGAGACGCGCTCGGCGAGGTCGACGGCGATGTCCGTGGACCAGTGGATCGGGTCGTAGGGGATGCGCAGCGCGGCGAAGATGTCCTCGTAGAACCCGCGGCCGCCGAGCAGGAGCTCGTGCACGATCTTGAGGAACTCGCCCGAGCCGGCACCCTGGATGACGCGGTGGTCGTAGGTCGAGGTCAGGGTGATGGTCTTGCCGATGCCCAGCTCGACCAGCGTCTTCTCGGACGCGCCCTGGAACTCCGCCGGGTACTCGAGGGCGCCGGCGCCGATGATGCACCCCTGGCCCTTCATCAGGCGGGGGACGGAGTGGACCGTGCCGATGCCGCCGGGGTTCGTCAGCGAGAGCGTGGTGCCCGCGAAGTCGCCGGCGACGAGCTTGTTGCCGCGCGCGCGCTTGACCAGGTCCTCGTAGGCCGAGAGGTAGGCGGTGAAGCTCAGCGTGTCGGCGCGCTTGATGCTCGGCACGAGCAGGGCGCGCGTGCCGTCGGGCTTGGGCATGTCGATCGCGATGCCGAGGTTGACGTGCGCCGGGGCGACGACCGCGGGCTTGCCGTCGACCTCGTCGTAGAACACGTTCTGGCTCGGGAAGTCCTTGAGCGCGCGGATGAGCGCCCAGCCGATCAGGTGCGTGAACGAGACCTTGCCGCCGCGGGTGCGGCGCAGGTGGTTGTTGATGACGATGCGGTTGTCGATCATCAGCTTCGCCGGGATCGTGCGGACGCTCGTCGCGGTGGGGATGCTGAGGCTGGCGTCCATGTTGATCGCGAGGCTCTTCGCCATGCCGCGGAGCGGGGTGACGACGTCCTCATCCGGCGTCGAGTCCTCGGCGGAGGGCTTGCTCACCGGAGCGTCGGCCGGGATCGGCTGCGCCTTCGGCTGCTTCGACGTGGTGCGGGAGGCGGGGGTCGACTCGGTGGAGGAGGCCGCGGCGGGATGGGTCACGGCGCCTCCGCCGCTCGACGAGACGCGCTCGGCGGCAGCGGCGGGCTTCGAGGCGGCGGGCGCGGGGGCCGCGGCGGGAGCCGGAGCCGGAGCGTCCTTGCCGGAGTTCGCGAGCTGGGCGCCGTAGCGCTCCAGGATGGGCCACCAGGACTCGTCCACCGAGGCGCGGTCGGCGCTGTACTGCTCGTACAACTCTTCCACGAGCCACTCGTTGGCTCCGAAGTCCTCCGCGCCCTGCTCTGTTCCTGCTCCGGTCAACTGGCTCGACACAGCCGATCGCCCACTCTCTCCGTTGATTCGTCCTCGATCATCCGGACGGGCCCGTCGCATCCCTCGGCGCCTGCCACCGCGGCGGAGGAGGTCGTCCTCGCACCAGCGGGAACCGGTGCCGTCGCCTGGTCCCGTCCCGGTCGCCAAGCCTAGCCCCGTTCCCTGCACGGCCGACCCGGGGCCGCGCCGGAGTAGCGTTTCCCCCATGCGTTTCTCCGGCGGAACACCCTCAGGCGACCTCACCTACTCGGACGTCTTCCTCGTCCCCGGCCGCTCGTCGGTGACGAGCCGCCTCGACGTCTCGCTCGCCCCGGGCGACGGCACCGGGGCGACGATCCCCGTCGTCTCCTCCAACATGAACTCGGTCACCGGTCAGCGCCTCGCAGCGACGCTCGCGCGCCGGGGCGGGCTCGGCGTCCTCCCGCAGGACATGCCCCTGCAGGCGCTGGACGCCGCGATCCGCTGGGTGAAGCGCCAGCCGGTCGCCTTCTCCGGCGCCCTCACCGCTTCGCCGGCGACGACCGTGGAGGAGGCGCTGCGCATCCTGCCGGCCGTCGCCGGCCACGGCTTCGTGGTGCAGGAGGAGGGCGGCGCGATCCTCGGCTGCGTCCCGGCCTCGCGCCTGGCGACCGCGCTGCCGGACGCGCGCCTGGGCGACCTGGTGCACTCCGCCACCCCCTCGATCGACGCCGACGACGTGCCCACCGCGCGGGCCGCCTTCGACCTCATGGTGGCCGCCGACCTCGACTTCGCCCCCGTGCTGCACCACGGCGCCCTGGTCGGCACGCTGTCGCGCACCGGCGCCCTCCGCTCCACCGTCTACGACCCGGCGCTCGACGCGGACGGGCGTCTGCGCGTCGCGGCGGCGATCGGCATCAACGGCGACGTCGAGGCGAAGGCGCGCGCGCTCGTCTCCGCGGGCGTCGACGTCCTCGTCCTCGACACCGCGCACGGCCACCAGGAGGGAATGCTCCGGGCGCTCCGGACGGTCTCCGCGCTCGATCTCGGAGTGCCGATCGCGGCGGGCAACGTCGTCACGGCCGACGCGGTGCACGACCTCGTCGACGCGGGAGCGGACATCCTCAAGGTCGGCGTCGGCCCCGGCGCGATGTGCACCACCCGGATGATGACCGCGGTCGGCCGCCCGCAGTTCTCGGCCGTCCTCGAGACGGCCGAGCGCGCGCACGAGCTGGGCGCCCACGTCTGGGCGGACGGCGGGGTGCGCTACCCGCGCGACGTCGCCCTCGCGCTGGCCGCGGGCGCCGCCTCCGTGATGATCGGCTCCTGGTTCGCTGGCACGATCGAGGCGCCAGGGGAGCTGCGCAGCGACGCGGCCGGCCGGGTCTACAAGGAGAGCTGGGGCATGGCCTCGGCCAAGGCGGTGCAGGAGCGCTTCGACCGCCTCGACGCCTACGAGCTCGCCCGCAAGCGCCTCTTCGCCGAGGGCATCTCCTCCTCCACCATCTACCTCGACCCGTTGCGACCCTCGGTCGAGGACCTGCTCGACATGATCACCTCGGGGGTCCGCTCGTCCTTCACCTACGCCGGCGCCCGGAGCGTGGCCGACTTCCACGAGCGGGCGCAAGTGGGCCTGCAGTCGGCCGCGGGCTACGAGGAGGGCAAGGCGCTGCCGGTCAGCTGGTGAGCGGGCGCCGCGTGCTAGAACCGAGCCCATGACCATCGTCGACAACGCCGTGTACGTCGACGGCCGCCGCATCCGGAACCCCGACTCGCTCGAGGACACCTTCGAGCTGATGCGCGACGAGCACGGCATGGCCTGGATCGGCCTCTACCGCCCGACGCGCGAGGAGGTCGAGGCGGTCGCCGAGGAGTTCGGGCTGCACCCGCTCGCCGTCGAGGACGCGCTCAGCGGGCACCAGCGGGCCAAGCTCGAGCGCTACGACGACGGGCTCTTCGTCGTGCTGCGGCCGGCGCGCTACGCGGACGCCGCCGAGACGGTCGTCTTCGGCGAGCTGCACGTCTTCGTCGGCCCCGACTTCGTGGTCACCATCCGGCACGCCGATTCCCCGGACCTCGCCCGCGTGCGCCGCCGCCTGGAGGAGGATCCGGCCCTTCTCGCCCGAGGGCCCGAAGCGGTGCTCTACGCGATCCTCGACCAGGTCGTCGACGAGTACGCGCCGGTGGTGTTCGGCGTCCAGGGCGACGTGGACGAGATCGAGGACCAGCTCTTCGGCGACGACTCGGACGACGGGCTCTCGGAGCGCATCTACCGGCTCTCGCGCGAGGTCATCCACTTCCAGCGCTCGGTGCAGCCGCTGACCGCCCTGCTGCACGAGCTGCTGCAGGAGTCGACGCCCGTGGAGGGGGAGCCCTCGCCCTCGCCGGAGCGGATCGAGCTGCGCCGGTCACTCCGCGACGTGCTCGACCACACCATCCGCGTGACGGAGGCGGTCGACTCCCTGCGCGCGATCCTCGACAAGGCGCTCACGGTGCACTCGACGCTCGTCTCGCGCCGGCAGACCGAGACCGGGCTCGCCCAGAACGACGTGGTCCGCAAGATCTCCTCGTGGGCGGCGATCCTCTTCGCCCCGACGCTCGTGGCCGGCATCTACGGGATGAACTTCGACGACATGCCGGAGCTGCACTGGCGCCTCGGCTACCCCTGGGCGCTGGGCCTGATGGTGCTGTTCGGCTTCGCGCTCTACGCGGTGTTCAAGCGGAAGAAGTGGCTCTGAGCCGCGGCATCGGAGCACGCCCGGCGGCGCTCCGCGGCGGGTAGACTCGGCGCCACAATGGACGACCCTCCCTCTGCGCATCCGGCCCGTTCCGCTCGCCGCCGTGCTCCTCGGACTCCCGCTCGACTCTCCGGTGCCGCCGCTCCGCCGGCCCGCACTGTCCGGCTCTCCTCGCACCACCCTCTCGTGACCGGGGGCGACCACCGTGGGAACTGAGTGGCTCCTCCTCGGCGTCGGCCTGCTGCTGACCCTGGGCACCGGCGTCTTCGTCGCCAGCGAGTTCGCGCTGGTGAACCTCGACCGGGCCGACCTCGAGGCCCGTCGCGACCGCGGCGAGACGCGCCTGGGGATGACCATCGCGGCCCTGCGCGTCACCTCCACGCACCTCTCGAGCGCGCAGCTGGGCATCACGCTCACGACGCTGCTCACCGGCTACACGATGGAGCCCGCCCTCTCGACGCTGCTCCAGGAGCCGTTCAGCGGACTCGGCATCCCGGAGGAGGCGCTCGCGCCGGTCATGACGGTGGTCGCCATCGTCATCGCGACCCTGCTGTCGATGATCCTCGGCGAGCTGGTCCCCAAGAACTTCGCCCTCGCTCTGCCGCGGGCGACCGCGAAGCTCGTCGTGCCGCTGCAGACCGCGTTCACGACGGTGTTCCGCCCGGCCGTCGCCCTGCTGAACGGCAGTGCGAACGCCCTGCTGCGCCTGGTCGGCATCGAGCCGAAGGAGGAGCTCTCGGGCGCCCGCAGCGCCGAGGAGCTCTCGAGCCTCGTGCGCCACTCCGCCAGCGCCGGACTGCTCGAGGAGGACACGGCCGACCTGCTCGGGCGCACCCTCCGCTTCTCCGCCCTCACCGCGGGCGACGTGATGACGCCGCGCCTGCGCCTGTCGACGGTCGAGCGCGCGAGCACCGCGCAGGACGTGCTCGACCTCGCCCGAACCACCGGGTTCTCGCGCTTCCCGATCACGGACGACGACATCGACGACATCGTCGGAGTCGTGCACGTCAAGCAGGCCGTCGCCGTGCCCCGCGGCAAGAGGTCCGACGTCCCGGTCACGGCGCTGCGCTCCGAGCCGCTCCGCGTCCCCGAGACCATGAAGCTCGACGTGCTGCTCACCGAGCTGCGCGGACGCGGCTTCCAGCTCGCGGTCGTCGTCGACGAGTACGGCGGCACGGCGGGCGTCGCCACGCTCGAGGACCTGGTCGAGGAGCTGGTCGGCGAGGTCGCCGACGAGCACGACCGCTCCCGGGCCGACGTGGTCAAGCTCCCCGGCTCCACCACCTTCCCCGGCATGCTCCGCCCGGACGAGGTCCTCGACCGCGCCGGCGTGCACATCCCCGAGGAGGGGCCCTACGAGACGGTCGCCGGGTTCGTGATGAGCGAGCTCGGCCGCCTCCCCGCCGTCGGCGACCGGGTCGACGTCGAGGGCGGCTCGCTGCGCGTCGAGCGCCTGGACGGCCGCCGCATCGACCGCCTCCGCTTCACCCCCGACCCCGACGCGGATCCCGACGGGATCCCCGACCCGCTCGCCGACGTCGCCCGCGGACACCGCGGACGGAAGGAGTCCGACGATGAGTGACTGGGCCGGAATCGCCTGGCTCGTGGTGCTCCTCGCCGCGAACGCCTTCTTCGTCGGAGCGGAGTTCGCAGTCATCTCCGCGCGCCGCTCCCAGATCGAGCCCCTCGCGGAGAGCGGACGCCGCAGCGCGATCACCGCGCTCGCCGCGATGGAGCACGCCACACTGATGCTCGCGACCACGCAGCTGGGCATCACCGTCTGCTCGCTGCTGATCCTCAACGTGAGCGAGCCGGCGATCCACCACCTGCTCGAGGTGCCGCTGCACGCCGTCGGCATCCCCGACGAGCTCTCCGGCACCGTCGCCTTCGTCATCACGCTGCTGATCGTGTCGTTCCTGCACGTGGTGCTCGGCGAGATGGTCCCCAAGAACATCTCGTTCTCGATGCCCGACCGCGCCGTGCTCCTCCTGGCGCCGCCGCTCGTCGCCATCGCCCGGGTCCTCCGCCCGATCATCGTCGCCCTCAACGCGGTCTCGAACGGAGTGCTCCGCCTCTTCAAGGTGGAGCCCAAGGACGAGGCGAACAGCACCTTCACGCTCGAGGAGGTGCAGACGATCGTCGACCAGTCCACCCGCGAGGGCACGCTCCGCGACTCGACCGGGACCCTCCTCGCCGCGTTCGAGTTCACCGAGAAGAAGGTCCACGACGTCGCCCTGCCCCTCGACGGGATCGTCAGCCTCCCCAGCGGAGCGACTCCCGCCGACGTCGAGCGCGCCGTCGCCAAGCACGGCTTCTCGCGCTACGTGATCCTCGGCGAGGACGGCACCCCCGAGGGCTACATCCACCTCAAGGACGTCCTCGACCTCGACGGCGACACGGAGGGCGCCAAGTTCCGCCTCCCCGTCCCCGCCAAGCGCATCCGCCAGCTCGCCTCGATCTTCGAGGCCACCGACCTCGAGGACGCCCTCGCGATCATGCGGCGCACCGGCGCCCACCTCGCCCGGGCGTTCGACGAGCAGGGCCGCGCCACCGGAGTGCTGTTCCTCGAGGACATCATCGAGGAGCTCGTCGGCGAAGTCGACGACGCCACCCGCCGCTAGGCGCGGGCCGCGGAGGGGCCGTCTGCGGCGTTGTCGTCGGGCGCGATACCGCCGGTATCGCTTCCTCCTCCGCCTTGCATCCGACCCCTCCGCGGCCCGCGCCCGCGGGTGCTGGAGGATCGTTCGCGGCGTTGTCGTCGGGCGCGGTACCGCCGGTATCGCTTCCTCCTCCGCCTTGCATCCGACCCCTCCGCGGCCCGCGCCCGCGGGTGCTGGAGGGGGCGTTGTCGTCGGGCGCGATACCGCCGGTATCGCTTCCTCCTCCGCCTTGCATCCGACCCCTCCGCG
Source organism: Rathayibacter sp. AY1A5 (assembly GCF_002930875.1). Classification (NCBI taxonomy): domain Bacteria; kingdom Bacillati; phylum Actinomycetota; class Actinomycetes; order Micrococcales; family Microbacteriaceae; genus Rathayibacter; species Rathayibacter sp. AY1A5. The sequence goes on from NZ_PSTM01000001.1 coordinate 216,962, forward strand.
GCCCGCGCCCGCGGGTGCTGGAGGCGGCGTTGTCGTCGGGCGCGATACCGCCGGTACCGCTTCCTCCTCCGCCCAGCGACTGCCCCCTCCAGCACCCGCGCCCCCCTGGAGAAAGGGGAGAGGGGTGCGGCTGCGCCGGCACCAGTGCGCTGCGTCGGCACCAGTGCGGCTGCGGCGGCACCGGGCGGCTCCGCCGCAGGGCGACGTAGGGTGGCGGGATGGGTGAGCGGGTCGGGACGGCGGAGGCGGCGCGGAGCATCAGGGTGCCGCGGGAGGACGACGACAAGTACACGCGCGGGGTGCTGGGGATCGCGACCGGGTCGGAGCGGTACCCGGGAGCGGCGGTGCTCGGCGTCGAGGCGGCGGTGCGGACGGGAGTCGGCATGGTCCGCTACCTCGGACCGGAGCGGCCCGCGGGACTGGTGCTCGCCCGGCGGCCGGAGGTCGTGACCGCGGTGGGACGCGTGCAGGCCTGGCTCGTCGGCTCCGGCACCAGCGCCGAGGACCGCAGCGACGAGGAGCGGCGCACCCTGATCGAGCAGCTGCACTCGGGAGTCCCGGTGGTGCTCGACGCGGGCGCGCTCGACCTGATCGACGAGGCCGCAGGCCCGGTCGTCATCACGCCGCACTACCGCGAGCTCGCCGGAGTGCTCGGCCGAGCGGGTCTGGACGCGGACGCCGCGACGATCGCCGAGGCCCCGGGGGAGTGGGCGCGCCGGGCGGCGGGCCGCCTCGGAGTCTGCGTGCTCCTCAAGGGCGGCACCACCCACGTCGTCGCGGGCGGCGTCGAGCTCGAGGTCTCCGGATCCACGCCCTGGCTGGCGACCGCGGGCAGCGGCGACGTCCTCGGCGGCGTGCTCGGCGCACTCCTCGCCGGTCGGGCCGCGGACGCCGAGGCGGCCGGGGCGACTCTGACCGCGGAGGACCTCGCCCCCGTGGCCGCCGCGGCCGCCGTCCTGCACGCGGAGGCCGGACGGAGCGCCTCCGCCGGCGGCCCGATCGCCGCGCTCGACATCGCGGAGCACCTGCCCGGAGTGGTCGCCGCACTCCTGCGCTGACACGCCCGTCGGACGAGCGCTGAACCGAACCGGGACCGCCGCCGTTGTCCTGGAGGAAGCGACGCCCGCGGCCCGGCTCACCGGCTCCGCACCGCCGCCTCATCGGGTGCTCGAAGCGAGCACCTCTACCGTCGGATCCGCCGCGTCCGCCTTGACCAGGAGAACAGACATGACCGCGAAGACCACGACTCCCGCCCGCTACGCCCTGACCCTCCTCGCCGGCGCCGGCACCCTCGCCGCGCTCGCCGCCTGCTCCAGCACCACCACGACCGGGAGCGACGCCGCCGACGCGGCGACCACCACCGCTCCGAGCACCGCCACCAGCTCCGCCCCCGAGGCGACCGGCGCCGCGTCCTCCGCCGCGAGCGGCAGCAGCTACGCCGACGGCACCTACGAGGCCGAGGGCGCCTACACCTCGCCCGGAGGGAACGAGAAGGTGGGCGTCTCGCTGACCCTCGCCGACGGCGTCGTCACCGACGTGACCGTGACCCCGGAGTCGGAGAACCCCACCGGCCAGCAGTACCAGTCGCGCTTCGCGGGCGGCATCGCGGGCGAGGTCGTCGGCAAGCAGCTCGACGAGCTGAAGGTCTCCAAGGTGTCGGGGTCCTCCCTCACCTCCGGCGGCTTCAACGACGCCGTCGAGACCATCAAGGCCGATGCCACGGCCTGACGCCCCGACGGTCCTCGGGCACGCGTGGCGGTTCGACGCGATCGGCACCGGCTGGCAGATCGACACCGCCGAGCCGCTCGAGCCCTCCCACCGCTCGCGGGTCGAGGCGCGCATCGCGGAGTACGACCGCACCTGGTCGCGGTTCCGTGACGACTCCGCCGTCTCGCAGCTGCGGGTCGGAGGCGAGCACGTCTTCCCCGACGAGGCGGCCGACCTCTTCGCACTGTACGACGTGCTCGACGAGCTGACCGGCGGGGCGGTCACCCCCTTCGTCGGCGGCTCTCTCGAGCAGCTCGGCTACGACTCCGCGTACACCCTCGTCCCGCGCGGACCCGCCGTCCCCGCTCCCTCCTGGGCCGCCGCCCGACGCGGGGCGGCGGGACTGCGGGTCGAGCCCGGGACCGTCGTCGACGTCGGCGCCGCGGGCAAGGGCCAGCTCGTCGACCTCGTCCTCGAGGAGCTCGACGGAGTCGGGCCCGCCGTCGTCGACGCGAGCGGCGACCTCCGGGGCATCGGAGCCGGACCCGTCCGGGTCGGCCTCGAGCACCCGTGGGACCCGAGCAGCGCACTGGGCGTGGCGGTGCCCGGCGACCGCGCGCTCTGCGGCTCGGCGAGCAACCGCCGCGCCTGGGGCAGCGGCCTCCACCACGTCCTCGACGGGCGGACCGGAGCTCCGGTCGAGAGCATCGTCGCTACCTGGGCGGTGGCCGACACGGCCCTCGTCGCCGACGGGCTCGCGACCGCGCTGTTCGTCTGCCCGCCCGAGACCCTCGCCGAGCGCTTCGACTTCGAGTTCGTCCGCGTCCGCAGCGACGGCACCCTCCACTACTCGCCTTCCTTCCCCGGAGAGGTCTTCCGATGATCGGCGCCTTCGACCGCGCCCTCGGCCGCGTCACCACCTACCGGCTGGTCTGGATGACGCTCGCCGCGCTCCTGCTCGTCGCCGTCGGCTACGCCGCAGCCGGCCTGATCTTCTCGACGCCGCTCGAGATCCTCGGCACGACGCTCGTCGCCGTCGCCTCGACGGCCCTGGTCAGCGCGGTCCTCGCGAGGCTGTTCCGGAGCCGCGCGCACCTGGAGTCCTCGCTCGTCACCGGTCTGCTGATCGCCTGCCTCCTCTTCCCGACGGCCGATCCCCGCGGGCTCGCCGTGATCGCGCTCGTCGGCGCGATCGCCGCCGCGTCCAAGTACGTCCTGGCCTGGCGGGGCCGCCACCTCTTCAATCCGGCCGCGGTCGCCGTGCTGATCATCGGCTTCACCGGGCTCAACGCCGGAGCCTGGTGGATCGCCAGTGGCGCGATCTGGCCGTTCGTCGTCGTGGGTTCCCTCCTGATCGTCGCGCGGGTCCGCCGCTGGGCCGTCTTCGCCGTCTTCGTCGTCGTCGCCGGCGGGGTGTCCGTGCAGCAGGCGGTGCAGAACGGCCAGGACCTCGGCGCCGCGGCGGCTCTGGTCCTCACGGCCTACCCCTTCGTCTTCGCCGGCGCCTTCATGCTGACGGAGCCGCTCACGCTCGCGCCGCGCCGCTCGCAGCAGCTGATCATCGCGGTCGTCGCAGCGCTCGTGGCGAGCGTCCCCTTCCACATCGGCGTCGTCTCCGCCACTCCGGAGCTGGGCCTCGTGGTCGGCAACGCCCTCGCGTTCGCCTTCGCATTCCGCCAGCGTCGGCGGCACACGCTCGAGCTCGCCTCTACCCGCGTGCTGGCGCCGGGCATCGCGGAGTACCGCTTCCGCTCCCGCTCGCCGCTGACCTTCGAGCCGGGCCAGTGGCTCGAGCTCGACCTGCCGCACCGCGCCGACAGCCGGGGCAGCCGGCGCACCTTCTCGGTCTCCTCCGCTCCGTCCGACGGCGAGATCGCGATCGCCCTGCGGATGCCGGAGAAGGCGAGCAGCTTCAAGCGCGCCCTCGCCGCGCTGGAGCCCGGCGACTCGCTCCGGGCGACGAGCGTCGGCGGTGACTTCGTCCTGCCGGCCGATCCCACCGTGCCGCTGCTGCTTGTGGCGGGCGGCATCGGGATCACCCCGTTCGCCAGTCAGCTCCGCTCGCTCGCGGACGGCCCGCGGCGGGACGTCGTCGTCGTGGTCGCCGCGCCGAGCCTCGCCGAGGTCGCGTACCGCGACCTGCTGCAGGAGTCGGGGGCCCGGGTCGTGCTCTGCTCGAAGGAGGCGCCGACCGACCTGCCCGCACGGTGGTCGCACGTCACAGGCCGACTGACCGCCGAGCTGCTCGCGGACGCGGTGCCGGACGCCGGCCGCCGTGTGGGCTACGTCTCCGGGTCGCCGTCGTTCGTCGACTCGGTCCGCGGCGCCCTGCGCGGTGCCGGGGCGAAGCGGATCCGCACCGACGCGTTCGCCGGCTACTGAGTTCGTCGGGTCGTGACGCCCGCGGGATGGTGACGCCTGCGGGCTGCGGACGCCTGCGGGCTGCTGACGCCCGCGGGCTGCTGACACCCGCGGCCTGCTGACACCCGCGGCCTGCTGACGCCCGCCGTCTGCTGACGCCCGGCGGCGACCGACGCCGCCGGGGGGGGACCGATGCCCGGCGGGAGCGGCGCTCTCAGGCGGGCTCAGGTCCTGCCAGGGTCCCGTTCAGCGGCCCCTCTACAATGACGCGGTGCCGTCCTCCCCTCCTCGAGCGTCCTCCCGCCCCCTCGCCCGGCTGCGCGAGAACCGCGACTCCGTCGCCGTGCTCTGGGGCGCCTTCGCGCTGGTGCACGTGGTGCTCTCCCTCCTGGCGCTGTTCGCTCCGGGTCTGCCGATGGGCGACGTCAGCATCGTCTACAAGGAGTGGATGAGGACCGCCGTCGAGGGCGGCGGCATCGCCGGGATCGACACGGGCTGGGTCTACCCGATCCTCGCCTGGGGCCCGATCGCCGCCTCCTGGCTCTTCGGCTCGGCGGGCTACGACCTGGTGTGGCTCGTCCTCGTCGCGCTCGCCGACGCCGCCGCCTTCGCCCTGCTGCTGCGCGGCCGGTCGGCACCGCGCCTCGCCGCGGCGCGCTGGTGGCTGCTGTTCCTCGTCCTCCTCGGGCCGATCGCGATCGGCCGCATCGACGCCTTCACCGCGCCGCCGGCCATCGCCGGGATGCTCTGGGCGGCGACCCGTCCGGGCGTCGCGGCGCTGCTGCTGACCGTGGCCACCTGGATCAAGGTGTGGCCGGCCGCGATCCTCGCCGCTGCCGTGCTGGTCCTGCGCGGACGGCTGCGGATGGTCCTCGTCCCCGCGGTCGCCTCCGTGATCATCGTGCTCGCGGTCGTCCTCGTCGGTGGCGGGGACCAGGTCTTCAGCTTCGTCACCGATCAGACCGATCGGGGCCTCCAGATCGAGGCCGTCGTGAGCACTCCCTGGATGTGGCTGTCGGTCCTCCCGGGATCGGGGAGCTACGTCTACTACGCCGCCGACATCAACACCTTCGAGATGCACGGGCCCGGCACCGAGTTCGCGGCGAGCCTGATGACCCCGCTGCTCGCTCTGGCCATGCTCGGCGTGGCCCTGCTGGGTGCCCGTGCTCTCGCCCGCCGGGCGGACCCCGCGAGGCTGTTCCCGCTGCTCGCGCTGACCTTCGTGGTCGTGTTCATCGACACCAACAAGGTGCTCTCGCCGCAGTACATCGTCTGGCTCGCGCCGCCGGTGATCGCCGGGCTGATCGCGTGCCGCGACGGCGCGTTCGACCGGCCCGCGAAGCTGACCCTCGTCACTGCGGCTCTGACCCAGGTGGTCTACCCGTACCTCTACCTCTTCCTCCTCTGGTCGCACTGGTGGATGGTGCTCGTGCTGACCGTGCGGAACATCCTCCTCGTGGTGCTGCTCGGCTGGCTGCTGCGCGAGCTGTGGAGGATGGGGACGGCGCGGGTCGTCGCACCCGGCGCCACGACTTCCGCGTCGTCGCTGACCGGCGAGACCCGCCTGGCGCCCCAGGGCTCGTAGGCTCGGAGGGCGCGGAGCCGGCACGCGGTGCGCGCAGTCAAGGAGGCTCCCATGCTCGTCGCATTCTCGGTCGCACCGTCCGGGGGCGAGGCGCCCGACGCGTCCGTCCATGACGCCGTCGCCGCCGCCGTCCGCATCGTCCGCGAGAGCGGCCTGCCGTCGCGGACGACCTCGATGTTCACCGAGATCGAGGGGGAGTGGGACGAGGTCTTCGACGTCGTCAAGCGCGCGACGGAGGCCGTCGGAGCGTTCGGGACGCGCGTGTCGCTCGTCCTGAAGGCGGACATCCGCCCCGGCTACTCGGGCGAGATCGACGGCAAGATCGCCCGGCTGAACGACGCGCTGGGGGAGTAGCGGGTCCGCGCCGAGACCTCTCGTGTCCGGGCTTTCTCGAATCGATTCGACATCCGCCCGATCCTGAGTAGCCTTGACCGGTGACGCTCTCGCCCGCTCGGACCCGCCTCGCCCTGCTCGCCCTCGCGATGGGGGGCTTCGGCATCGGCTCGACCGAGTTCGTCGCGATGGGGCTCCTCCCGCAGCTCGCCGCCGACCTCCTCCCCGGGGTCTGGGCCGCGAGCCAGGAGCAGGCCGTCTCGCAGGCGGGGATGCTGATCTCGGCCTACGCGCTCGGTGTCGTGGTCGGCGCCCCCACCATCGCCGCCGCAGCGGCGCGCTGGCCGCGCAAGAGGCTCCTCCTGACCCTCCTCGTCGCCTTCACCGTCGGGACGATCGGCTCGGCGCTGCTCCCGAGCTTCCCGCTCGTCCTCGCCGCGCGCTTCGTCGCCGCGCTCCCGCACGGCGCCTACTTCGGCATCGCCTCCCTGGTCGCCGCCGACCTGATGGGTCCCGGCAAGCGCGGCAAGGGAGTCGCGTTCGTCCTCTCCGGGCTCACGATCGCGAACGTCGTCGGCGTGCCCGCGATCACCTGGGTCGGGCAGGTGGCCGGCTGGCGCACCGCCTACCTCGTGGTCGCGGTGCTCTTCGCGCTGACCGTCGTGGCCGTCCAGCTTCTGGTGCCCGCGCAGCCCGGGAATCCGGCGGCGACCGTCCGCAACGAGCTGCGGGCGTTCGGGCGCCTGCAGGTCTGGATGACCCTGCTCGTCGGCGCCATCGGCTTCGGCGGACTCTTCGCGATGTACAGCTACATCTCGCCGCTCGCGACCGAGGTGACGGGCCTGCCGCTCGGCGCGGTCCCGTGGATCCTGGTCGTCATCGGCCTCGGGATGACCGTCGGCAACCTCGTCGGCGGCTGGGCCGCCGACCGCGACGTGCGGCGGGCGCTGGTGGTGTTCTTCGCCGGCGTCGGCGTCTCGCTGATCGGACTCGCGCTGTCGGCCTCGTCGGTCGTCGGCCTGGTGGTGTTCGCGTTCCTCTCGGCGGGCTTCTCGGCGGCCGCGTCGCCCGCGATCCAGACCCGGCTGATGGACGTGGCGCGCGACAGCCAGACGATCGCGGCAGCGCTCAACCACTCCGCGCTCAACATCGGCAACTCGGTGGGTGCCGCGCTCGGCGGCCTGACGATCGCCGCCGGACTGGGCTACCTGTCTCCCATCTGGGTCGGCGTGGGCCTGACCGCGGCCGGAATCGTGCTCGCTCTCGGCAGCATCGCGATCGACCGCGCCCGAGGCACGGTCTACCCGGTCCACCGCGAGCCCGCCCAGCCGGGCACCGGCGGCATCCCGGTCGACGCACTGTAGGCAGAGCGCCGCCCGGGCCTCTGGAAGACTCTCGGCATGCGCGCCGTGAGCTACTCGTCCTTCTCCGCCCTCCCCGCGATCGTCGAGGTCCCGGAGCCCGTCTGCCCCGTCGACGGCGTCGTCGTCCGCGTCGCGGCGACCGGGGTGTGCCGGAGCGACTGGCACGCGTGGAAGGGGCACGACGACTCGGTCGTCCTGCCGCAGATCCCCGGGCACGAGTTCGCCGGGACGGTGATCGCGACGGGAGCCCAGGTGTCGCTCTTCGCGGTCGGTGACCGGGTCACGGCGCCGTTCGTGTTCGCCTGCGGCGACTGCGAGCAGTGCCGGGAGGGGGCGACGCAGGTGTGCCTCCGGCAGCAGCAGCCGGGATTCACCCTCGACGGGTCGTTCGCCGAGGCGGTGGCCGTGACGGGTGCGGACCTGAACCTGGTGCGCCTGCCCGACTCCGTCGGCTTCGTCGAGGCGGCCGGTCTCGGCTGCCGCTTCGGGACCGCGTACCACGCCCTGCACGAGCGCGGCCGGGTCGCCCCGGGGGAGTGGGTCGCGGTGCTGGGCTGCGGCGGAGTCGGCCTCTCCGCGGTGATCGTCGCGCTCGCGGCCGGGGCCCGCGTGGTGGCGTCGGACGTCTCCGCCCCGGCGCGGGAGGCCGCGGCCGCGCTCGGGGCGGTGACCGTCCCCGCAGGCGAGGGTGCCGCCGAGGCGATCCGGGCGGCGACCGGAGGAGGGGCGCATCTGGCGGTCGACGCCGTCGGCAGCAGGGTCACCGCGGAGGCGTCGATCGCCGCCCTGCGTCCGCGCGGCCGGCACGTGCAGGTGGGTCTGCTGCTCGGGCCCGACGCCGCACCGGCGATCCCGCTCGGCCGGATCATCGCCCAGGAGCTGGAGCTGCTGGGCAGCCACGGCATCGCCCGGAGCGGCTACACGGCCCTCCTCGACGACATCGTCGCCGGCCGTCTGCGCCCCGCCGAATCCGTCGGCCGCACCATCGCCTTCGAGGACCTGCCCGCCGCTCTCGCCGCGATGGACGCCCCCGCCGCGACGCCCGGCATGACGGTCGCCGTCCTGGCCCCCTGACGCGGGCCCGCAGGAGCACTCGCAGTCCCGGTCCGGTGGGTCTCGATGCCCAGCGTCCCGCGGCATCTCGACCAGCATCGACCCGTTGTCCGTGCCTGGCGGGTCTCGATACGCCGCGTCCCGCGGCGACTCGACCGGCACGACTCGGGCACGCCCGCCCGGCTCGACTGCAGGAGCAGGTGGCCGCCGCTCGACGAGGTGGAGTCCGCCGACAGCGATCCGCGTGCCAGCGGATCGATGCCGGGCGACGCACCCCGCTCTGCGGATCGCACCACGTCGTGAAGCCGACCGCGCCGCGGCGGGCGGGGACCGCCGCGCCCTCGTGGAGCCCGCCGACAGTGATCCGCGTGCCGGCGGATCGATGCCGGGCGACGCACTCCGCTCTGCGGATCGCACCACGTCGTGAAGCCGACCGCGCCGCGGCGGGCGGGGACCGCCGCGCCCTCGTGGAGCCCGCCGACAGTGATCCGCGTGTCAGCGGATCGATGCCGGGCGACGCACCTCGCTCTGCGGAACCCGCCACGTCGTGAAGCCGACCGCGCCGTGGCGGGCAGGGACCGCCGCGCCCTCGTGGAGCCCGCCGACAGCGATCCGTGTACCTTGGATCGATGCCTGGCGACGCACTCCGCTCTGCGGATCGCACCACGTCGTGAAGCCGACCGCGCCGCGGCGGGCGGGGACCGCCACGCCTTCGTGGAGCCCGCCGACAGTGATCCGCGTGCCGGCGGATCGATGCCGGGCGTCGCACCCCGCTCTGCGGAGCGCACCACGTCGTGAAGCCGACCGCGCCGTGGCGGGCAGGGACCGCCGCGCCCTCGTGGAGCCCGCCGACAGCGATCCGCGTGCCAGCGGATCGATGCCGGGCGACGTACCTCGCTCTGCGGAACGCGCCACGTCGTGAAGCCGACCGCGCCGCGGCGGGCGGGGACCGCCGCGGAAGAGGACTCAGTCCGTCTCGATGAGGATCCCGTCGTGGATGGCGCGCTTGCGGAGCGCCACCTTCGTGCCGACGTCGATGCCGACGACGCGGTACTTCTCGCGGATCCGCTTGAGGTACGACTTCGCCGTCTCCTCCGAGATGCCCAGCTCGAACGCGACCGACTTCACCGGCTCGCCGCCGCCGTAGAGGGCCATCACTCGGCGCTCCTGCGCACTGAGCTTCGGCGCTCCGTCGGAGTCGCCGGTGGAGAGCGCCATGTCGAGCTCGTGCGAGATGTAGGAGTGGCCGTCCTTGGCCGCGCGGATCGCCTCGACGATCATGTCCGCGTCCTCGGTCTTCACCAGGTAGCCGAGGGCTCCGGAGGCGAGCGCCTCGCGGACCACGGCGGGCTCGGAGTAGGTGCTCATCAGCACGGTCTTCACCCCGGTGGTCTTGAGGGTCGAGAGCTTCACCGAGATCGGGATGTTGTCCTTGAGGTCGAGGTCGAGGAGCACGACGTCGACGGGGAACTCGGGGTGCGTGAGCAGCTCGGGCCAGGAGGCGACCGCGGCCACCAGCTGGATGTCGGAGGCGGCTCCGCGGATCCACTCCGTGAGCGCTCCGAGGAGCATCTTGTGGTCGTCCACGACCGCGAGAGTGATCTTCGCGTCAGCGGTGGGTGTCATCGGTGTCCTTCGGTCGGCGGTCGTCGGCGGTCTCTCGGCGGCTGCTCACCGGTCGGCGGGATTCTCGACCAGGCAGTCGATCTCGATGCGGAGCTCCCCGTCGCGCGAGGTGTCGCGGAAGACGCCGACCTGAGCGATAGCCTCCCACGTCGCAGGATCGACGCCGCGCAAGGGCGCGCCTGAGGAGCGGAGCGTGATCGGCACGAGCAGTCCTCGGGCGGCCGTCCCGGCTCCGGGATCGCGGGGGCTGCCCGACTCGACGTGGAGGACCACGGCGAGCCCGGTCGCGCTGTCGGCCATCAGCCAGATCGCCGAGAGGAGCCCGTCGCGCTGCTGGTGCCCGAGGAGTCCGGCGGTGCCGTCCGGGTCGTCGAGCTCGACGAGCGGCGCGAGCAGCTCGGACTCGAGCACGGCGTGGTGCAGCCAGGTCTCGCGCCGCCCCTCGATGAGGTGGAGGCGGAGCTGGGTGGCGAGCGAGGTCGCGTGCGCGGCGCGCTGGGCGTCGAGGGGCAGGCGGACCGAGCCGTCGCCCACCTCGGCGAGGAGGCGCTCGGCGGCGAGGTCGAGCCGTGCGAGCTCCTCCGAGGCGAGCATCCCGACCGCGTAGCGCGGGCCGAGCGTGGTGCTCTGCACGAGGGCGCGGTCGATCTCGAGCTGGACCATCCGGCGGAATCCGCGCATCATCACGACCACGACGACGGCCGGCGCGATCGTCACCACGAGGGCGCTGATGCGCACCGAGAGCGCGCCCGCGCCGCCCGACTCCATCGAGAGGAACGCGATCACCTCGGCGATCGCGACGAGGGCGCTCACCGCGAGGATCTCGATCCCGCGCCGGTGGACGATCAGCGCGGCGTGCGCGACGGCGCCCGCGACCGCGGCGGTGGGGACGGTGCGGGCCGCGCCGGAGTCGGTCACGGCCACCAGGTCGAGCACGACGGCGGCTCCGAGGGCGACGAGGAAGCAGAGGTAGACCGGGAGCGGCAGGCGGCGTCCGCCGAGGTGGATCGCGAGGACGGTGGACCCGAAGGCCAGGACGACGAGGACCCAGGCGATCGCCGCGGGTGCGAGGTCGCTGTAGCGGGCGGAGGTCGAGAGGAAGATCAGCAGCTCGTAGGCGAGGATCGCGGCGGCGATGCCGTTGAGGCCGCTGCCGAGGTAGTTGGTGCCGAGCCCCTCCTGCTGGCGGCGGACCGAGCGGGCGGACCGGGAGGAGCGGCCGTGCGTCGCGGGCACGCGTCCCAGCAGCGGGGCCCGCGACTCCGGCGCGGGGCTCACTTGGGGACCTCCAGCACCACGGTCGTCCCCGATCCGGGGGCGCTGAACAGTCTGGTGCGGCCGCCGACGTCGCCGAGCCGGGCGATCACCGACTCCTTGAAGCCGAGCTTCGTGTCGGGGACGGTCGCGATGTCGAAGCCCGCGCCCGCGTCCGTGACCATCGCGCGGACGGTCGTCTCGTCCTCGGTGATCGTCACGTCGGCCGAGGCGACGCCGGAGTGGCGGCGCACGTTCTCGAGGCACTCCGCCAGGGCGAGGACGAAGGAGTCGAGGGCCGCGCCGGTGAGCGCCACCTGGCCGGAGCCGTGCCAGATCACGTCGAGCCCCATCCGGCCGAAGCGGTTGCGGACGGTCTCGAGGGTGTTGGCCGCGGGGGCGGAGGTGACGCTGGTCAGCTGGTAGGAGCCGGACGCGCTCGGGGTGGGGGTCCCGCCGAGCCGGAGCTGGCGCAGGAGCTGCGCGTCCTGCGCCGCCTGCTGCCGGAGCGCGTCGACCGACACTCCGCGGCCCGAGTGCGCGAGGAGCGTGAGGGTGGCCAGCACCGTGTCGTGCAGGAGCCGCGCACCCTGCCGGCGCTGCGCCTCCGTCTCGCTGGCGAGGCGCTCCACACGGTGCGCGTTGCCGATGCTGTCGATCCGCCGCACCACCCGAGGGACCGCTGTGCCGATCCAGAGGGCGAATCCGCAGAGCGTGCCCCAGGGCAGCAGGCTCTGGACGACCACGGTGGGGATCATGGTGCCGCTCGAGACGAGCACCGACGGGATCAGGCTCGGGAGGAGCACCGGCAGCAGCAGGAGCAGGCGGCGCGCGGACGTCGTCACGACCACGGCGATGCTCGCGGTCACGGCGTTCGCGGTGTTGACCAGGACGAACCCGGCGAAGTCGGCGCCCGGAGCGAGCCCCAGGGCGAGGCCCCAGCCCAGCAGCAGGCCGCCGACGGCGACCGCGATCACGCGGCTGCGGCGCCCCGTCCGGGCGAGCTCGACGTGGGCGGCCATCATGCCCAGGAGCAGCGCGACGGCGAACGGCACGGCGGCGGGCTGGAGCGTTCCGGGGATGAGGGCCATGCCGAGCGCCCCCGCTTCCGTGAGCAGGCCGATCCCGCAGGCGGAGTGGCGCAGCAGCCGGTCGCGCTCGCGGGCGCTGCGGATCATCGGCACGCTCTGGCCCCCTCCGGTCGTGGCGCGGGGCTGGCCCCCGTCTCACGATAGCCACTGCCCGGGCCGGTCGGAGCGGTTCGGGGCGTCGAACCGCGCCGGGGTCGGGCGGGTCAGGCCGTCGCGGGATGCGCCAGCAGCCGGGCGAGGTGCGCGCCGACCGCGTCGTCCTCGATGAGGAACCCGTCGTGGCCGAACGTCGAGGTGATCACCGCGACCTCGCCGCCGTCGAGGGCGCCGGGAGCGTGCGCCGCGATGATCCGCTGGCCCTCGACCGGGAAGAGCCGGTCGCTGTCGATGCCGAGGACGAGGGTCGGGCTGGTGATCCGGGAGAGGGCGGCGGCCTCGCCGCCCCGGCCGCGGCCGACGTCGTGCGAGTTCATCGCCTCGACGAGCGTGATGTAGCTGTTCGCGTCGAAGCGCCGCGTGAACTTGTTGCCGTGGAAGTCGAGGTACGACTCCACGGCGAAGCGGCCGCCGCCGCCGAGCGGGCTGAGCCCCGACTGCCAGCTGCGCTCGAAGCGGTCGTTGAGCTCGGAGGGGCTGCGGTAGTTGAGCAGTGCCATCCGGCGGGCGAGCGCGAGGCCGTGGTATGGGCCCTGGCCGTCGCCGGCGTCGTAGTAGGAGCCGCCCGCGAAGGCCGCGTCGTTGCGGATCGCCTCGAGCTGCACGAAGTTGAGGGCGATCTGGTCGGCCGTGGCCCGCGGGGGAGCTGCGAGGACCGCGAGGCGCGCGACCCGCTCCGCGTGGTCGATCCCCCATTCCAGCGCCTGCATCCCGCCCATCGAGCCGCCGATGACGGTGTGCCAGCGCTCGACGCCGAGCAGGTCGCTGAACTGCACCTGCGCCCGCACCTGGTCGCGGATGCTCGTGTACGGGAACCGTGCGCCCCACTCGTGGCCGTCGGGGGCGAGGGACGCGGGCCCGGTGGAGCCCTGGCAGCCGCCGAGCATGTTCGGGGCGACCACGAAGAAGCGGTCGGTGTCGATCACGAGGCCGGGGCCGACGAGTCCCGACCACCAGCCGTCCGTCGCGTGGCCGGGATCGCCGCGGCCGAGCAGGTGGGAGTCGCCGGTCAGCGCGTGCAGGACGAGGACGGCGTTGTCGCGGCGCTCGTTCAGAGCGCCCCAGCTCTCGTAGGCGATGCGGGCGTGGGGGAGGCGGCCGCCCGCCTCGAAGTCGAACGGGCCGAGGTCGACGAAGCGGCGTCCGCCCGGGTGGTCGCCGTCGCGCCAGGCTCCGGTGGCGGGCGGCTTGCCGATGACCGAGAGGAGCTGGCGCTCGGTGACGAACGCCGACGGGACCGTGTCCTCGAGTGTCTGCTGCCAGTCCATAGCGCTGTCCATCGTGTCAGAGCGCCGCGGGGCGGAGCCGTTTGTTACGCCCTGCTCCCGCGCTCCTCCGCCCGCGCGCGAAGCGCCCCGACGCGATCCCCGCGGACGGGGACCCCGTCAGGGCGCCGAGGGGCCTCAGGCGTTCGCTCGGGAGGCCTCGACGACGGCGCGCGCGGCGCGGAGGGCCTGGTCGAGGTCGGCGCGGAGGTCGTCGACGTTCTCGAGTCCCACCGACAGGCGCACCAGGCCCGGAGTGACGCCGGCGGTCAGCTGCTGCTCGGGCGAGAGCTGCGAGTGCGTGGTCGACGCGGGGTGGATGACGAGCGAGCGGACGTCGCCGATGTTGGCCAGGTGCGAGAACAGCTCCAGCGAGTCGACGAAGGCCCGGCCGGCGTCCACTCCGCCCTTGAGCTCGAACGAGAGCACCGCGCCCACGCCCTTCGGCGCGTAGCGGTTGGCCGCGGCGTACCAGGGCGAGGTCGGCAGGCCCGAGTAGTTCACCGAGGCGATGTCGGAGTGGTTCTCGAGGTACTCCGCGATCTCCTGCGCGTTCTGCACGTGGCGCTCGATCCGGAGCGAGAGGGTCTCGATGCCCTGGATGAGCTGCCAGGCGCTCGCCGGGGCGATCGAGGCGCCGAGGTCGCGCAGCAGCTGCACGCGGGCCTTGATGATGTAGGCGAGGGAGTCGCCGACCGCGGCGGTGTAGACGGCGCCGTGGTACGACTCGTCCGGCGTGGTGAGGCCGGGGAAGCGCTCGGCGTTCGCGGTCCACGAGAAGCGGCCGCCGTCGACGATCGCTCCGCCGATGACCGTGCCGTGGCCGCCGAGGAACTTCGTCGCCGAGTGCACGATGATGTCCGCGCCGTGCTCGAACGGGCGGATCAGGTAGGGCGTCGCGATGGTGTTGTCCACGATCAGGGGCACGCCGGCGTCGTGCGCGACATCGGCCACGGTGCGGATGTCGAGGATGTTGATCTTGGGGTTGCCGACGGTCTCGGCGAAGAACAGCTTCGTGTTCGGGCGGACGGCGCGGCGCCACTCCTCGCGGTCGTCCTGGTTCTCGACGAAGGTCGTCTCGATGCCGAGCTTGGCGAGGGTGTACTTGAAGAGGTTGTAGGTGCCGCCGTAGATCGAGGACGACGAGACGATGTGGTCGCCGGCCTGGGCGATGTTCAGCACGGCCGCGGTCTCGGCGGCCTGGCCCGAGGCGAGCAGCAGGGCGCCGGAGCCGCCCTCGAGGGCGGTGAGCCGCTCCTCCACGACCGCCTGGGTCGGGTTCTGGATGCGGGTGTAGATGTTCCCGAACTCGGCCAGCGCGAACAGGTTCTGGGCGTGCTCCGCGTTGTCGAAGACGTAGGAGGTGGTCTGGTAGATCGGCGTCGCGCGGGCCTTGGTCACCGGGTCCGGCGCGGCGCCCGAGTGGATCTGCTTGGTCTCGAACTGCCACTTCTCGGAGTCGGTCATGGTGCTTCCCATCGGATCGTCGGGGTCGGTGACGGGGCCGTTCTCCGTCGCGACGAGCGTACGCGGGGGCCCGCCGGGCGGCCAGGACCGCCGACACACGGGGTAACGGCCGTCAGCGCCGCTCGGGCTGCCGGTCGCGCTTGGCGCCCGTGGGGTCTGCGCGGTCCGGGCGCGGAGGCCTCTCGTCGGCCACCGGGGCGAAGAGCCAGGCCGCGCGGGGCTCGACCAGCCGGTGGAAGACGGTGCGGGTCCAGCCCAGTGAGAGCGCGACCGAGACCGCGATGCAGAACACGATCATCAGCACGAGGGCGAGCGTGCTCTCCGTCTGCGAGAGGATCCCGGACTCCCGCAGCGGATAGAGGACGAAGCTGTGGAGGAGGTAGACGTACATCGTCGACTGCCCCCAGGCGGTGAGCGGGGTGCGGCGGCGCGGAACCAGCGCGAAGAGTGCGAGCGAGAGCACGACCGCTCCGGCCATCAGGGCCAGCCGCACCAGCCCGGCCCACCACTGGGTCTCGCCGAGGGCGTCGTAGGGGCGGTCGTAGAAGAACCAGTAGCGCAGGTCCGCCGCTCGGAACGCCTCGATGTTGACGGTCATGACGACCGCCGTGACCGCGAAGAGGACGACGGCGAGGATCCGGGCGAGGAGCACCCGCGACGGCGGCTGATCGAGCCAGCGGTCGACGGCGGAGCGGCCGCCGGGGGCGAAGCCGCGCAGCCGCCAGCCGAACACGAAGAACGGCAGGATCCCGATCGCGCGTGCGAGCGAGAAGGTCGAGTCGATGTTGTCGTAGTAGCTGACCCCGACCGCGAGCACCACGCTGATCAGCAGCGGCCAGCGCAGCAGCGCCAGGTAGGGGAGGACGAGGCGGAAGATGCCCAGCGCGAGCAGGAACCACAGCGTCCAGCTCGGCTTCGTCGGGTTGAACTCCTGCTTCCCCTCGACCAGGAACTGCACCAGGGTCCAGATCGTCTCCATGATCAGGTAGGGCAGGAGTATGTCGGTCAGCACCCGCCGCATCGCGCGCCCGCTCGGTGCGCCGCTCTTGGAGAAGTAGCCCGAGATGATCGCGAACGCCGGCATGTGGAAGGCGTAGATCGTCAGGTAGACGATGAGCGAGGTGTCGGAGTTGGCCGTCAGCCTCTGGACGCCGTGCCCGATCACGACGAGGGTCACGCAGACGAAGCGCGCGTTGTCCCAGAGGGGAACGCGGCGCTTCGGGGTGACGGCTGTCCCGGCGGTCGCGGGAACCGGGTCGGCGGGCGGCACGCGGCCAGACTAGCGTTGGGCTGCGACGACGGAGTCGAGGGTGTCCGAGGCTTGACGGAAGGGGACGGGCGTGGATCGACGCGTTGTCGTGACAGGAGCGAGTTCAGGGATCGGGGCGGCCGCGGTCCGCCTGTTCCGCGAGCACGGCTGGGAGGTCGTCGCCGTCGCGCGCCGGCGCGACCGGCTGGAGGCGCTCGCCGCCGAGACCGGCGCCGGGTACTTCGCCGCCGACCTCACCGACGCCGCCCAGGTCGACGCTCTGCGCGACCACCTCGCCTCCTCCGGGCCCGTGCACGCGCTCGTGAACAACGCGGGCGGTGCGCTCGGACTCGACTCGGTCGAGAAGTCAGACCCCGAGGACTGGCGCCGCATGTTCGAGATCAACGTGCTCTCGGTGAAGCTCGTGACCAGCGCGCTGCTCCCGCTGCTGCGGGCCGGGATCCGGGGGAGCGGGACCTCCGCGGACATCGTGACCGTCACCTCGATCGCCGGCCACGTCGCCTACGAGGGCGGAGGCGGGTACAACGCCGCCAAGCACGCCGCGCACGCGCTGGTCGCCGTGCTGCGGCTCGAGCTGGCCGGCGAGCCGATCCGCGTGATCGAGATCGCGCCGGGGATGGTGCACACGGACGAGTTCTCGCTGGTCCGCTTCGGCGGCGACCGGGAGCGCGCCGACGCGGTCTACGCCGAGGTCCCCGACCCGCTCGTCGCGGAGGACGTCGCCGCTGCGATCGTCTCCTCGGTGGAGCTCCCCGCCCACGTCAACCTCGACCTGGTGACCATCAAGCCGGTCGCGCAGGCGGCCCCGCACAAGGTCGCGAAGGGACCCCTGGCCCCGCGCGCCTGACAGATGTGACGCGGAGGCCCGCGACGGCCTAGCCTGTCCCTCATGGTTTCCGACGCCGACGACTCCGCCGCCCTCCTCGCCGCCACGGAGAAGGAGGTGCTCGGCTGGCTCGAGTTCGGCGACGCCGCTCGGCACCTGGCCGACGACGTGGTCGCGTCGGGCTACCGGCCGGAGCTGGTCGTCGCCATCGCGCGCGGCGGTCTGCTCCTCGCGGGCGCCGTGGCCTACGCGCTCGGTATCAAGAGCTGCGGCGCGCTGAACGTCGAGTTCTACACCGGCGTCGAGGCGCGCCTGGCGGAGCCCGTGGTGCTGCCGCCGCTGCTCGACGAGGCGTCCGTGCGCGGCAAGCGCATCCTCCTGGTCGACGACGTCTCCGACTCCGGCCACACCCTCGCCCTCTCGGTGAAGCTCATCCGCGCGATGGGTGCCGAGGTGCGCACCGTGACCCTCTACACGAAGCCGCGCACGGTGCTCGAGCCCGATTTCTTCTGGCGCCGCACCCCGCGCTGGATCGTCTTCCCCTGGTCGGCTCTGCCCCCGGTGGACGGAGCCCTCGCCGAGGACGACGAGTGAGCGTCCACCTGATCGGCGGCGGAGGCGGCGTCGAGCGCGACCAGCAGCTGTACGGGGCGTTCCTCGCGGAGGCACGCGCCCACGCGGTCGACGCCGGCCGGATCGAGGGCCCGCGCATCGCGATCGTCGTCGTCCACGACGGGCTCGGCCCCGAGGCGTACGCCGGCTACGCGGCACTGCTCGCGACGGTCGGCCCGCTCGACGCGTTCGCCGTGATGAAGCCGGAGGGCGGCCGGATCGATCCCGCGGTCTTCGACGACGTCGACGGGATCTTCGTCGGCGGAGGGCTGACCCCGGCCTACCGCGACGCGCTCGAGGCCTGCTTCCCGCGGCTGCGCGATCTCGTCTCCTCCGGAGTGCCGTATGCCGGCTACTCGGCGGGGGCCGCCGTCGCGGCCGATCGCGCCCTCGTCGGCGGCCACCGGATCGGCGGCGTCGCCGTCGTCCCGGAGGGCGCGGCGGAGGAGCTCGACGAGGTCACGGTGCTCGAGGGCATCGGCCTCATCGACGTGACGGTCGACGTGCACGCGGCGCAGTGGGGGACCCTCGGCCGCCTGGTCGCGGCCGTCGAGGCGGGCCTGGTCGACGGCGGCGTCGCGCTCGACGAGTCCACCGTGCTGATCGTCGGCACCGGCGCGCTCCGCGTCGGCGGCGCCGGCTCGGTGTGGCGCGTCAGCGGCAGCGACGCCGGAGTCGTCGTCGCGACGCTCGCGGCGGGCTGACTCGGTGGACCTCGCTGAACTCGCGGCCTCGGGACTGATCGACCGGGGCTGGGCGGAGGCCCTCGCCCCCGTCGCCGGGGACATCGCCGCGATGGGCGACTTCCTCCGCGGCGAGGTCGCGGCCGGTCGGCCCTACCTCCCCGCGGGCCGCGACGTGCTCCGCGCCTTCGCCGCCCCGCTCGCGGAGGTGCGCGTCCTCATCGTCGGACAGGACCCGTACCCGACGCCCGGGCACCCGATCGGGCTGTCCTTCGCGGTCGAGCGCCACGTGCGCCCGCTGCCGAGGAGCCTGCAGAACATCCACCGCGAGCTCCGGGACGATCTCGGCGTCGAGCCGCCCGAGCACGGCGACCTCAGCGGCTGGACCTCGAGCGGCGTGATGCTGCTCAACCGGGTCCTCACCGTCGCCCCCGGCGCTCCCGCCTCGCACCGCGGGAAGGGCTGGGAGGTGGTCACCGAGCACGCGATCCGCACGCTGGCCGCCCGGGACGCGCCTCTCGTCGCGATCCTCTGGGGCCGCGACGCCGCGTCGCTCCGCCCGATGCTGGGGGAGGCCGGCGTGATCGAGAGCGCGCACCCGAGCCCGCTGTCGGCCTCGCGCGGCTTCTTCGGCTCCCGGCCGTTCAGCCGCGCCAACGCCCTCCTGGAGGAGCGCGGCGCGGAGCCGGTCGACTGGAGCGCTCTCGCGTGACCGGGCGCTCGCCCGCGGGGCGGCTACGCTGGCCCGGATCGATGGGCGGAGCCGAAGGGGAGCCGGATGCTTGAGGAAGAGTACGAGAGCCGGCGCGTCCTGCCGCCGCACCTGCGGAAGGCGCCGCCTCCCGAGCCCGGCTTCTCGTTCGAGATCCGCGACGCCCGCGACGCCGACCTCCCGGACATCCGCGAGATCTACAACCACTACGTGCGCAACACGGTGGTGACCTTCGACGAGGACGACTCGACGCTGAAGGAGTGGCGGACGAAGTTCACCCGCAACCAGAAGCTCGGGCTGCCCTTCATCGTGGCCGTCTCGCCGTCGGGCCAGATCCTCGGCTACGCGATGGTGTCGCCGTGGTCCTCCAAGCGGGCGTACCGCTTCACCGTGGAGAACTCGATCTACCTGCGGGCGGCCTCCACCGGCAAGGGCCTCGGCCGGGCGCTGATGGCCGAGCTCCTCGAGCGCGCGAAGGCCGTGGGGATCCGTCAGATCATGGCCGTCATCGCCGACAAGGGCGCGGAGGCGTCGCTGGCGATGCACGCGCAGTTCGGATTCGTCGAGGTCGGCCGGATGGGCCGCGTCGGCTTCAAGTTCGAGCGCTGGCTCAGCACCGTCCTGCTGCAGAAGACCCTCAAGTAGGGCCGACCCGCCCCTGCGAATGCGCCTCATCGACAGGTGCCGGGGAGCGCGCCGTCCCTACACTGGACGGCATGGAATGGCTCGTCCCGCTCATCGTCGTCGTCGCGCTCGTCGTCATCCTCGGGGTCTACCTCTGGGCGACGTACAACTCGCTGGTCACCCTCAACGTCCGCGTGGACGAGGCGTGGAGCGACATCACCGTCCAGCTGAAGCGCCGTGCGGATCTGATCCCCAACGTGATCGACTCCGTGAAGGGCTACGCCTCGCACGAGCGCCAGGTCTTCGAGTCGGTGACGCAGGCTCGCGCCGAGACGCTCCAGGCCCAGGGCCCGGCGGAGGCGTCGGTCGCCGAGGACCACATGCAGAGCGCGCTGAAGTCGATCTTCGCGGTCGCGGAGGCGTACCCCCAGCTGCAGGCGAGCCAGAACTTCCTCCAGCTGCAGGGCGAGCTGGTCGACACCGAGGACAAGATCCAGTCGGCCCGGCGCTTCTACAACGGCGGCGTGCGCGAGATGAACACCAAGGTGAAGGTCTTCCCGAACACGCTCTTCTCGCGTCGGCTCGGCTTCTCGGAGCGCGAGTTCTTCGAGGTCGGCGATCTCGCCGCGATCTCGGAGCCCCCGCGCGTCCAGTTCTAGGCAGCCGCCGTGTACAGCGCGATCGCCCGCAACAAGCGCAACACGGTCCTGATCCTCGTCCTGTTCCTGGTGATCATCGGCGGCCTGGGCGCCCTGGCGGCAGCGGTCTACCGCAGCACGACGATCGTCGTGGTGGTCCTCGTGATCGCCGCCGGGTACGCGTTCGTCCAGTACTTCTTCGCCGCTCGCCAGGCGGTCGCGCTCAGCGGCGGCGTGGCGGTGGAGAAGGCGGACGAGCCGAGGCTGTACCGCATCGTCGAGAACCTCTCGATCGCGACGGGCACGCCGATGCCGAAGGTGTACCTGATCGACGACCCGGCGCCGAACGCGTTCGCGACCGGCCGTGATCCCGAGCACGCCGTCGTGGCTGCGACGACGGGCCTGCTCGCGATCATGGACGACGCCGAGCTGGAGGGTGTGATGGCCCACGAGCTGGGCCACGTCCGCAACTACGACATCCGCGTCTCGATGATCGTCTTCGGTCTCGTCGTCGCGGTGGGCTTCCTCTCGGACGCCTTCCTCCGCCTGGCCTTCTTCGGGCGGGGCGGCAACGGCAACGGCGGGGGCAACCCGGCGCTCCTGATCGTCGGGCTGGTGTCGATGATCCTCGCGCCGATCGTCGCCTCGGTCGTGCAGCTCTCGATCTCCCGTCAGCGCGAGTACCTCGCCGACGCGACCGGCGCGCTGACGACCCGCCACCCCGACGCCCTCGCCCGCGCCCTGCTCAAGCTCGAGTCCGCGGGCCGGCCGATGCAGCGGCAGAACAGCTCGATGGCGCACCTCTGGATCGCCGACCCGTCGAAGCCGGGGGTGGTCGCGCGCCTCTTCGCGACCCATCCGCCGATCGCGGACCGCGTCGCCCGCCTCTCCGAGATGGGCTCGCGCTTCTAGCAGGCCGATCCGGCGGCCGCCCCGTCGCCGATCGCCGCCCGCCCGGATCTCACCCCGGGCAGCGGGGCACGCGTTACCACGCCGGACGGAACGTCATCCGGTCGGAGCCGCGAGCGGACCGCCGTCGACGGTCGTCAGGTACTCGGCGAAGACCGGCGCCGGGTCGATGCCGCTCGCGGCCGCGTCGACCAGCGCCCGCCGGACCAGGGCGAGGACGACGGTGGCCAGGACGGCCGCCCGGTGCGGGGATGTGCGGCCGAGCCCCATCCGCTCCGCGAGGAACGGCGTCAGCGCCTCCTCGCCGTCGTGCAGCGACTGCGCCCAGACGGCGCGCATCGCCGAGGTCTCGGTGAGCAGGGGGATCAGCCGGAGGGTGCGGTCGAGCTGGGGACCGGAGGCCGCCGCGGCGAAGGCGTGTCCGAGCGCCGCGTTCAGCGGCTCGGCGGCCGGGCGCTCGAGGAGGGCGCGTCCCATCGCGGCGATCGCAGCGGCGAGCACCGGGCGCACGCAGTCCTCCTTCCCGCCGAGGTACCGGTGGAAGGTCCGGAGGGAGACGCCGGCCGCGTGGGCGAGCTCGCCCGTGCCGACCCCGACGACGCTCCCGCGCTCGAGCAGACGGGCGACGCAGCGCTCCGAGAGCGCCAGCGCCAGGACGCCGCCGGGCGCGCTCACGCGATCCTCCTCAGTGCTGCGGCGAGGGCGGCCGCGAGGTCGCCGCGACCGACGACCTCGACGGCGTCGAGGCCCTGCCAGGCCGCCGCCTCGACCAGCAGTGCGGCGAGCCGCTCCGGCGTGTCGGCAGGGGCCCCCGGCTCGAGCCAGGCGGCCTGCACGAGGAGGACCCGGCGCTTGCGCTCGCTCTTGAGGTCGACCCGGGCAGCGATCACGTCGTCGAGGAGCACGGGGAGGACGTAGTAGCCGTGGACCCGCTGCTCGGCCGGGGTGTAGATCTCGATCCGGTAGCGGAAGCCGAAGAACAGCTCGGCCCTCGGCCGGTGCCAGACCACGGGGTCGAACGGCGAGAGGAGCGCGTCCGCCCGGAGCGTGCGGGGGCGTCGGGCGTCGACGTGCCGCCAGAGCGGCACGGATCGCCCGCCCCGCTCCCAGCCGCGCACCTCGACGCGCTCGAGCTCGCCCGCCTCGACCAGCTCGTCGATCGCGACGCGCGTGGGGGACTGGAGCAGCCGGTGGTAGTCGGCCAGGTCGCCGAGGGTGCCGATCCCGTGGGCCCGGGCCGCCCGGCGCACGAGCTCGCGGACGGCGTCGGGGAGGGGCACGTCGGCATCGAGCACCGCGCTCGGGAGGAGCCGCTCGGCGAGACCGTAGGAGCGCTCGAAGCGCGTGCGCCCCGCCGTCACCACCTCGCCCCAGCGGAACAGGACCTCGAGGCCGCGCTTGATGTCGGACCAGCCCCACCAGGGGCCCGTGCGGACGTTGGCCTCGTGCTCGATCTCGGAGGCGCGGAGGGGACCGTCGGCGAGCGCGGCGCGGAGCCAGTCGAGGGTGGCGCGGTTCTCGTGGGCCCAGCCCTCGTGCTCGGGCAGGCGGACCCGGCGGTAGTGCTCCATCCGCCAGCGGTAGAGCGGGAGATCCTCGCGGCGGACGAGGGCGGCCTCGTGTGCCCAGTACTCGACGTAGGGGCCGTCGGGGGAGAAGGCCGCGGCGTCGAGGAGGGAGCGCTCGTAGGGGCCGAGCCGCGCGAGCAGCGGCAGGTAGTGGCTCCGCTCGAAGACGTTCACCGAGTCGAGCTGGAGCGGGCGGATCCGGTCCACGGCGGCGCGCACCCGGCGCGCGTCGACCCGGGACGGACGGGGGCCGAACCCCTGCGCCGCCAGGGCGATGCGGCGCGCCAGCGCGGGGGAGAGCTGCTCGGTCATGGTCCGCCCACGCTAGCGAACGCCCCCGACATCGCCGTCCCCGATTCGCCCCCGGCGTTCGCCCGGCATTCACCGCCGCGCTCCCTCGCCGACTCGCGGCGCTCCTACCGTGCCCGAGGCCGTCCCACCGGGGCGGCCCACCCGACTCCTGGAGGACCCTTGACCATTCAGCGCCTGTCGCGCACCGCCGCGGTCGCCGCCGCCGGCACCGCCCTCGTCTTCACACTCTCGGCCTGCTCCGGCGGCGCCACCGCCTCGTCCGACGGCGGCGGCGCGGACGCGGCGTCCGCCACGTCCGCCGCGGACCTCGGCGGGCTGGACGCCCTGGTCGAGGCCGCGAAGGCCGAGGGCGAGCTCAACGTCATCGCCCTGCCCGACACCTGGGCGAACTACGGCGAGCTGATCAGCGGCTTCGAGGACGAGTACGGCATCACCGTGAACTCCGCCGACCCCGACGTCTCCTCCGCGGAGGAGATCAGCACGGCGGAGAACCTCGCCGGGCAGGACACCGCTCCCGACGTGTTCGACCTCGGGCCGGCCGTCGCTCTGGCGAACACGGACATGTTCGCGCCGTACAAGGTCGAGTCCTGGGACGACATCCCCGAGGGGAACAAGGAGGAGTCGGGCCTCCGGGTGAACGACTACACCGGCCTGATGTCGATCGGGTTCGACGCGGCCGCGGTGCCTGCGCCCACGTCGCTCGAGGACCTCCTCGGCGCCGACTACCGCGGCTCGGTCGCGATCAACGGCGACCCGACCCAGGCGGGAGCCGCCGCGGCCGCAGTGCAGCTCGCGGCTCTCCAGTCCGGCGGCTCCGCCGACGACGTCCAGGCGGGGATCGACTTCTTCGAGAAGCTGAACGACGCCGGCAACTTCCTGCCGCTGGACCCGACCGACGCCACCATCGCCTCGGGCGAGACCCCTGTCGTCTTCGACTGGAGCTACAACAACCTCGCCGCCGGGAAGGCGAACGAGGGCACCCGCGAGTGGACGACGACCGTCCTCCCGGGCTCCGCCGTCGGCAGCTACTACAACCAGGCGGTCAACGCCGACGCTCCGCACCCGGCGGCCGCGCGGCTCTGGCAGGAGTACCTCTACTCCGACGCCGCGCAGAACCTCTACCTCGCCGCCGGCGCCTACCCGGTGCGCCTGGCCGCGATGACCGAGGCCGGCACGGTCGACCAGGACGCGCTCGACGCCGTCGGCGCCGCTCCCTCCGACCTCGTCCAGTTCACGGAGGAGCAGACCGAGGCGGCCTCGTCGCTCCTCGCCGAGAAGTGGGCCGCGGCGATCCAGTGACCACCGCTCCCGCCGAGGCCGTCTCCGGGGCGTCCGCGCCCCGGGGACGGCGCGGCACCCCGGCCGTGCTGGGCGTCGCCCCCTTCGCGCTCTACGTCCTGCTGTTCCTGGCCGTCCCCACGGTCCTCGCAGTGGCGACCGGATTCACGGACGGAGACGGCCGCTTCACCACGGCGAACGTGCTCGCGCTCGGGGATCCCGTCGTGCTGTCCGCCTTCGGCGCGTCGCTCGGGCTCTCGGCCGTGACCGCCGTGGTCGGCGCGGTGCTGGGCGCGGTCGTGTGCCTGGCCCTGCTCGGCTCCGATGCGCGCGGGGCGCTCCGGACCGTCGTCGATGCGGCGGCGAGCGTCCTCGCGCAGTTCGGCGGTGTGATGCTCGCGTTCGCCTTCATCGCGACGATCGGCGTGCAGGGGCTGGTGACCACCCTCCTCGCGGGAGCGGGCGTCGACCTCTACGCCGACGGCGTGTGGCTCTACCAGCTGCCCGGGCTCGTCCTGCCCTACCTCTACTTCCAGGTGCCCCTGATGGTGCTCACGTTCCTGCCCGCGCTCGAGGGCCTGCGCCCGGAGTGGGCCGAGGCGAACGCGGTGCTCGGCGGGGGCCGGCTCGGCTACTGGCTGCACGTGGCACTCCCGGTGCTGGCGCCGTCGTTCCTCGGCTGCGTGCTGCTGCTGTTCGCGAACGCGTTCTCCTCCTTCGCCACCGCGGCGGCGCTGATCAGCCAGGGCGCGCAGATCGTCCCCCTGCAGATCCGCGCCGCGCTGGTCAGCGAGACGGTGCTGGGCCGTGAGAACCTCGCGGGCGCCCTCGCGCTCGGGATGCTCGCGGTGATGGTGGTCCTGACGTCCGGGTACGCGCTGCTGCAGCGCCGGGCCCGGCGGTGGCAGCGATGAGGCCCGCGCGGCTCCTGTCCGGGGCGGTGCTCGTGATCACCGGGCTGGTGTTCGCCGTCCCGATCGTCGCGATGGCGGAGTTCACGCTCCGCGGCGCCGGCGGCCACGACCTCTCGCACTGGACGGCGATCCTCGACCCGGAGAACGAGCGCGCCTACCGCTCGCTGTTCCAGGGGATCGGAAACTCGCTGGTCCTCGCCGTCGTCACCGCCCTCATCGTCCTGGTCCTGCTGGTGCCGACGATGTTGCTCGTCGAGATCCGGCTCCCGCGCCTGCGCCAGGCTCTGGAGCTGGTCTGCCTGCTCCCGCTGACCGTGCCCGCCATCGTCCTCGTCGTCGGCCTCGCGCCGGTCTACTCCGTGGTCACCGAGCTCGCCGGCTCCGCGCCGTGGACGCTCGCTCTCGCCTACGGGGTGCTGGTCCTGCCCTACGCCTACCGCGCCGTGGCGGCGGACCTCGCCGGTCTCGACGCCGTGACGCTCTCGGAGGCGGCCCGCTCGCTCGGCGCGGGCCCGCTCGCGGTGCTCGGGAGGGTCCTCCTGCCGAACCTGCGCCGGGGCCTGGTCGCGGCCGCGCTGATCACCGTCGCAGTCGTTCTCGGCGAGTACACGATCGCCTCGCTCCTCAGCCGCACCACCCTCCAGACCGGCCTGGTGCAGGTGTCGAAGTCCGACGCCTACGTCGCCGTGATCTTCTCGCTGCTCTCGCTCCTCTTCGCCTTCGCCCTCCTGCTCGGGATCGGCCGCCTCGCGCGGATCGGCCTGCCGACGGGCCGGGCGCGCTCCTCGAAAGGCTCCTCGTGACCGCTCCCACCCTCCCCGGCGCCCGCGTGCGCTTCGTCGACGTGGAGCGGCACTACGGCTCCGCGCGAGCGCTCGACGGCGTCTCGTTCGACGTGGCCCCGGGTGAGTTCATCGCGCTGCTCGGCCCCTCCGGCTGCGGCAAGACCACAGCCCTGCGCGCCCTCAGCGGTCTCGAGCGGATCGACGCGGGGCGGATCCTCGTCGACGAGGAGGACGTCGCCCACGTCCCCGTCGCGAAGCGCGACATGGGCATGGTCTTCCAGTCGTACTCGCTCTTCCCGCACCTGCGGGCGCGCGAGAACGTCGAGTTCGGGCTGCGCACCCGGGGAGTCGGGGCGCGCGAGCGCCGGGAGGCCGCGGGGGAGGCGCTGGAGGTCGTGGGCCTCGGCGCCCTCGGCGACCGCTACGCGCACGAGCTCTCCGGCGGCCAGCAGCAGCGGGTGGCGCTCGCGCGCGCCCTCGTCACGCGGCCGCGGGTGCTGCTGCTGGACGAGCCCCTGTCGGCCCTGGACGCGAAGGTCCGCGTCCAGCTGCGCGACGAGATCAAGCGCCTGCAGTCCGAGATCGGCATCACCACGTTCTTCGTCACGCACGACCAGGAGGAGGCGCTCGCCGTCGCCGACCGCGTCGCGGTGATGAACGCCGGGCGGATCGAGCAGCTGGGTGCACCGGAGGACCTCTACGCGCGCCCGGCGACCGCCTTCACGGCCCGCTTCGTCGGCCTCTCGACGGTGGTCGCGGGGACGGTCTCGTCGGGATCGGTCCTCGCGCTCGGCGTGCGCCTGCCGCTCGTCGACGCGGCGGCGGCCGACGGGCCCGTATCGGTGTTCCTCCGCCCCGAGGACCTCGCCGTCGTGGCCGACGGCGCTCCCGACTCCCTGCCCGGAGTCGTCCTCGCCTCGAGCTTCCTGGGGCCGGTGCGGCGCTCGACCGTCCGGCTGGCGACGGGCGAGGAGGTCACCGTCCAGCACGCGTCGGGGCACCGCCTCGAGCCGGGGGAGCGGGTCGGCGTGCTGCCCGCGCGGCGCCCGGTCGCGGTCGCTCCGGCACCGGAGCAGGCGGCGGTCGGCGCCGCCGCATGAGCACTCCCCGGGGATACCGCGCGGGGTATGCGCCGGGGCCTAGTCTGGGCAGATGAGACTCGGCAGGTCCCGCCGCACCTCCGGCCCGCGCGCCGTCCAGCCCGGCGTGCCCGCCGCCCCGGCCGCCCCCTCCCGGTCCGCTCCCGTCGCCGATTCGGCCTTCGTGAGCGACGGGATGCGCATCGCCGGTGCGTGGGCCTGGCGCGTCCTCGTCGTGGTCGCGGCGCTCGCGGTGCTGGTGCTGCTCGTCATCGAGCTGCGGCTGATCGTCATCCCGCTCCTGCTCGCGATCGTGATCGCCGCCCTGCTGGTGCCGTTCTCGAGCTTCCTCCAGCGCCACCGCTGGCCCAAGTGGGCCGCCGTCGTCCTGGCGGAGCTGGGGATCGTCGTGGTGATCGGCGGGCTCCTCTTCCTCGTCGTCACCCAGGTCTACTCCGGCTTCGACGACCTCAGCCGGCAGACGGTGCAGTCCTACGACGACTTCAAGGCCTTCCTCCTCGAGTCGCCGCTCCACCTCACCGAGACCGACATCAACCAGTACGCGCAGCAGGCGCTCACGGCCCTGCAGCAGGACTCGGGGATGCTGGTCAGCGGCGCGCTCAGCGTCGGCTCGACCGTCGGCCACCTGCTGACGGGCGTGCTGCTCACCCTCTTCTCGACGCTGTTCATCCTCATCGACGGGCCGAACATCTGGAGCTGGGTCGTCCGCCTCTTCCCGCGCCGCGCCCGCGGAGCCGTCGACGGCGCCGGTCGCGCAGGGTGGGTGACGCTGACCAACTTCGTGAAGGTGCAGATCCTGGTCGCCTTCGTCGACGCGGTCGGCATCGGCCTCGGCTCCTTCCTCCTCGGCGTCCCGCTGGCCATCCCGATCGGCGTGCTCGTCTTCCTCGGCTCCTTCGTGCCGGTCATCGGCGCCGTGGTGACGGGGGCGCTGGCCGTCTTCATCGCGCTGGTCTACAACGGACCGCTGATCGCGCTCTTCCTGCTGATCGTCGTCCTCGCGGTGCAGCAGCTCGAGGGCCACATCCTCCAGCCGCTGATCATGGGGTCGGCGGTCAAGGTCCACCCGCTGGCCGTCGTGCTCGCGGTGGCCGGAGGCTCGATCATCGGCGGCATCGCCGGCGCCTTCTTCGCGGTGCCCGTCGTGGCCACGCTCAACGTCATGGTCAAGTACGTCGCGAGCGGAGCCTGGCGCTCGCCGACCCGAACCCCCGAGAGAGTTGCCGCAGAGCATGCAGACTAGCCGCGTCGTCGGACCCGCCCTCCACGAGTTCGAGGCGGCCCGCGCCGTCCTCGCCCCCGTCATCGCCGCCACCCCCATGGAGACGAGCACCTTCCTCGCGCAGGTCCTCGGCTCGCCCGTGTTCCTCAAGTGCGAGAACCTCCAGCGCACCGGCTCCTACAAGATCCGCGGAGCCGTGTTCCGGATGTCGCGGCTCACCCCGGAGGAGCGGGCCCGCGGAGTCGTGGCGGCCTCGGCCGGCAACCACGCGCAGGGCGTCGCCTACGCGGCGCGGGAGCTGGGGATCAAGGCCACGATCTTCATGCCGATCGGCGTCGCGCTGCCCAAGCTCGCGGCCACCCGCGACTACGGCGCGGACGTGGTGCTGAGCGGCCACATCTTCAACGAGGCGCTCGCGGCGGCGGCGGAGTTCGCCGAGCGCACGGGCGCGGTCTTCGTTCCTCCCTACGACCACCCCGACGTGATCACCGGCCAGGGCACGGTCGGCCTCGAGATCCTCGAGCAGGCCCCCGCCGTCGAGACCATCGTGGTGCCCATCGGCGGCGGCGGCCTCATCGCCGGGGTCGCATCGGCGGCCAAGCAGAAGGCGGCCGAGGAGGGGCGCACGCTCCGCGTCATCGGCGTGCAGGCGGCCAACGCGGCGCCGTACCCGCTCTCGCTCGCGAGCGGCGAGCCGACCGCGATCACGATCTCTCCGACGATCGCCGACGGCATCGCCGTGGCGAAGCCGGGGCAGCTGAACTTCGCGATCGTCCGCGAGATGGTGGACGAGGTCGTCACCGTCGAGGACGACGACATCGCCCGGGCTCTGCTGGTGCTGCTGGAGCGGGCGAAGCTCGTGGTGGAGCCCGCGGGCGCGGTGGGCATCGCGGCGATCCTGACGGGGAAGATCCGCGACGCCGGAGCGACCGCGGTCATCCTGTCGGGCGGCAACATCGATCCGCTGATGATGGAGCGGGTGATCAGCCGGGGCCTGGCCGCGTCGGAGCGCTACCTCAAGATGAGCATCGGGCTGCCGGATCGTCCGGGGCAGCTGTCGCGCATCGCGGAGCTCATCTCGGAGGCGAACGCGAACGTCGTCGAGGTTCTGCACACCCGGCACGGCCGGGGCCTGCAGATCAGCGAGGTCGAGATCGAGATCAGCGTCGAGACCCGCGGCCCCGAGCACGCCGACCGCGTCATCCAGGTCCTCACCGACGCCGGCTACGCCCCCCGCATCTCCCGCAACTGACCGCCTGTGGGCGCCGCGGTGTTCTCCGCAGAGCGGAGGACAAAGCCGGTACCGGCGATCTCGCGCCCTCGCCGTCGCCGCGAAGCCGGCGCCCCGCTCCCGTTCAGAGAGGGCTGATCGTGCGTCGCGGCGTTCTCCGCAAGGCGGAGGAGGAAGCGATACCGGCGGTATCGCGCCCGACGACAACGCCGCGGAGAGCGCCGCAACGTGCGATCAGTGGCCGGACCAGGTCTCGACGTTGGCGACGCGGACCTCGATCTCCCGCCCGTTGGGTGCCGTGAAGCGGGCGGTGTCGCCGACGTTCAGGCCCATGATCGCCGATCCGAGGGGGCTCTGGGGGCTGTAGACGTCGAGGTCGCTCTCGCCCGCCATCTCGCGGTTGCCGAGGAGGAAGCGGGACTCGTCGCCGGCGATCTCGGCGGTGATGATGGTGCCGGCCTCGACGACCCCGTGGCTCTCGGGGGGCGTGCCGATCTCGGCTTCGCGGAGGAGGGAGGTCAGCTGGCGGATGCGGGCCTCGATCTTGCCCTGCTCGTCCTTCGCGGCGTGGTAGCCGCCGTTCTCCTTCAGGTCGCCCTCCTCGCGGGCGACCTCGATGCGCTTGGCGATCTCCTCGCGTCCGTTGGTGGACAGCTCGGTGAGCTCCGCCTCGAGGCGGTCGTACGACTCCTGGGTCATCCAGGTCACCTGTGACTGGTCGGCCATGGTGGGCTCCTGCTCTGCGGGCCGCGCTCGCGGCGCCCGGCAGCACCGTGCGGAGGTGTCCGCGTCCGGCGGTGGGGACGGCCGGCGTCAGGCGGCGGTGGGAATGGCGAGGCCCCGACGAGTCCGTCAGGGCTTCGGGCAAGCCTACGGGAGCCAGCAGGAGGAGATCAAACCTGTGTTCGCGAGCTCGGTGGTGCGGACCGTCTCCGTGTAGGAGCGGAAGCGCTCCGTCGAGGCGGGGTACTCCACGACCAGCCAGCCGACCACGGCGGACTGCTCGTTGAGGGCCTGGACCGCGCAGGCGACCTCGCGGCCGACGGGCGCGGTGAGGTCGAAGGAGACGGTGACGGTGCGGTCGTCGACGACCTCGTGCGCGGTGTCCTGGACGTCCACCCCGCCGCGTGCTCCGTCGAGTCCGGCCCAGACGACCCAGGCGGCGAAGACGGCGACGAAGGCGAGCGCGACGCCGCCGAAGACCCAGCGGTTGCCGCGGCGGGTGCGCGGCGTGCGGCCGTAGCGGGTGGCGAGGGGTCCGGCGGCGCGGACCGCGTCCGGATCATGCGCGGGCGCGGCGGCTCCCTCGACGCTCTCGGACGTGCGGGCGGCCACGGAACTCCCTGGGTGATGCGTCTACTCTGGACGGGTGGCGCGCGTCCTTCGCGGACAGGAGCGCCGATCCCATTAAACCCCGAGGAATCGAGCGATCGTGTCCCAGGCCGTCGAGGTCTCCGTCGATTCGGAGGTGCGGGACACTCCGCGCCTCCTCGCCGTGCACGCCCATCCGGACGACGAGTCGAGCAAGGGCGCGGCGACACTGGCCGCCTACGCCTCGCGGGGCGCCGAGGTCATGGTGGTCTCCTGCACCGGAGGCGAGGCCGGCTCCGTGCTGAACGAGGGCCTCGAGGCCCGCGCGCACGCCGAGCGCGACATCGGCGGCCTCCGCCGCTACGAGATGGCGGCCGCTCGCGAGGCGCTCGGCGTCGAGCACGCCTGGCTCGGCTTCGTCGACTCCGGCATGCCCGAGGACGGGAAGGTCGACGCCGCCTCGTTCGCGGGTCTGCCGCTCGCCACGGCCGCCGCTCCGCTCGTGCGCCTGGTCCGCCGGTTCCGGCCGCACGTGATCATCAGCTACGACGAGAACGGCGGCTACCCGCACCCCGACCATATCCGCGCCCACCAGGTCGCCGTCGAGGCGTACCGCGCGGCGGGCCTCGCCGAGGAGTACCGGGGCACGGGCGCTCCGTGGTCGATCTCGAAGCTGTACTACGACCGCGTCTTCAGCGGCCAGAAGCTGCGGGCGATCGCCGAGCACCTGCGCTCGATCGACCCGGAGGACCCGCGCCTGTCGGTCTTCGAGGAGATGAAGCGCTGGAACGAGGACACCCCGTACCTCGCGACCACGCGGGTCGTGATCTCCGGCTTCCACGATCGGCGCGATGCGGCCCTGCTGGCCCACGCCAGCCAGGTCGCTCCGGACAACGCCTTCTTCTTCCTCCCGCACGAGGCGATCGACGCCGCCTGGCCGACCGACGACTTCCAGCTCGTCGAGAGCCGGGTCGACGCGCCGACGCCCGAGACGGATCTCTTCGCCGGTCTCGACCTGGCCGAGCTCGCCCCGGGCCCGACCGCGGTCGTCCCGCCGATCGCTCCCGACCCCGAGCCCTCGGGGGACGCCCCGGTGTCCCCGGAGCCCGACGGCTCCGGCGTCGTCGTCGCCGACGAGGTGCGCGCGTGATCGCCGGGCTGCTCGAGGGCGCCCAGCGCGCCGTCGTCCTCGCCTCCACGACGGTGCCGACCCCGGGTCCCGAGTTCAACGAGGACACGGTCACGCCGGGCCTCTTCGGCTTCATCACGATGCTCGTGATCGCTCTGGCCGCCGTCCTCCTCGCGCTCGACATGGTCCGGCGCGTGCGGCGCACCACCTACACCGCCCAGGTGAAGGAGCGGCTCGACGCCGAGGAGGCGGAGCGCAGCGAGGGCTGAGCCCGGCCCGCACCGGTGGGCCCGGGCCCCGCTAGGCGTTGTAGGCGGGGTGGAGTGAGACGATCAGCGCCGCCGTCCAGTGGCAGAGGAACGCCACGGCAGTGAGCGCGTGGAAGATCTCGTGGAAGCCGAAGACGCCCGGGACCGGGTTGGGCTTCTTGATCCCGTAGATGACGGCGCCCGCGGAGTAGCAGAGACCGCCGACGAGGACGAGCACCATCATCGTCGCGCTGGCCTCGAAGAGCGGACCGAGGTACATGACGGCCGCCCAGCCCAGCAGCAGGTAGAGCGGCACGTAGAGCCAGCGCGGCGCCCCGATCCAGAAGACGCGGAAGCCGATCCCGAGCAGCGCCCCCGCCCAGACCAGGACCAGCAGGAGCGTGCCCTGCGCGGGCGGCAGGGCGAGTACGGCCAGCGGCGTGTAGGTGCCGGCGATCAGCAGGAAGATGTTGGCGTGGTCGATCCGCTTGAGGATCATCTTCGTCCGCGGCTTCCAGTCGAAGCGGTGGTACAGAGCGGAGTTGCCGAAGAGCAGGAGCGACGTGGTCGCGAACACCGCGGCCGCCCACTTCGCCGCGGTCCCCTCCGCGACCACGATCAGCACCACTCCGGCGACGATCGCGAGCGGGAAGAGGCCGGCGTGGATCCAGCCGCGCCAGGTGGGCCGGACCTCCGCCGAGGAGTCGTGCTCGATCGCGTCCTCGACGAGGGGGAGGGCGGGCAGGTCCGGGCCGTCCGCTCCGACGGCGTCTCCGCCGCGGGCGGTGCGGGCGCGGGGATCGGACGGGGGAGGCGTCGGCCGCTGTCTCATGCCGGACAGACTACGACGCCGTCCCGGGCCGACGCCGAGCGCCGCCGGGCTTCGAGGAGCGCCCCGGGTCGACTACCGTGTCACTGTGCCGAAGCCGAGACTGCCTGTGGGAAGGGACCTCCTCTACGGCGTCTACAAGAAGCGCCTCCGCTCGAGCCTTCCCCCCGACTCCCTGCCGAACCACGTCGCGATGATCATCGACGGCAACCGGCGCTGGGCGCGGCAGCGGGCCCTCGAGACCGCCGCGCACGGCCACCGGGCCGGCGCCGCCAAGGTGCACGAGTTCCTGCAGTGGTGCGACGAGCTCGGCGTGCGCCACGTCACCCTCTACCTGCTCTCGCAGGACAACCTCGTCGGCCGCGACAGCAGCGAGCTGACCGAGCTGATCGCGATCATCGCCGACCTCGCCGAGGAGGTCTCGCAGCAGCCCGACTGGCGGGTGCAGCACGTCGGCTCCGACGAGGGCCTCCCGCCCTCGCTCGTGGCCGCGCTCGACACGGCGGAGGCGCGCACCGCCTCCCACACGGGCCTGCACGTCAACCTCGCGGTCGGCTACGGCGGGCGGCACGAGATCGCCCAGGCCGTGCGGAGCATCCTGGAGGAGCACGGCAAGCGCGGCTCCTCCATCGAGGACGTCGCGGGCCTGCTGACCCCGGAGCTCATCGGCGAGCACCTGTACACCAGCGGGCAGCCCGACCCCGATCTGGTCATCCGCACCTCGGGGGAGCAGCGCCTCTCCGACTTCATGCTCTGGCAGAGCGCGCACAGCGAGTTCTACTTCATGGAGGCGCTCGGCCCCGACATCCGCGAGGTCGACTTCCTCCGCGCGCTCCGCGACTACGCCGGACGGCACCGCCGCTTCGGCAGCTGACCTCGCGGCTCCTGCCGCACCACCGACCGGAAGGGCCGGCATGAGCTCGAACGAGGCCACCTCCACCACGACCGAGGACTACCTCCCCGGCTTCGGCGAGGAGACCGGGTACCTCGACTTCGGCCGGGTGGGCCCGCTCTCGGCGACCGTCGCCGCCGAGCAGGAGGCGGCCGTCGAGCTGCTGGTGCGCGCGCGCAGCGGCACCCTCGACGAGCTGTTCCGGCAGGACGAGCGCGTCCGGGAGGCGGCGGCGGCGCTCGTGCGCGTCCCCGCCGACAGCGTCGTCTTCCAGCCCAACACCTCGACCGGCCTCCTGCACGCGCTGTTCGGCGCCTCGGGCGCGGTGCTGCTGTCGGCCGCGGAGTTCCCGAGCCTGCCGTTCGCGGCGGTGCGCTCGGCGCAGGCTCTCGGCTCGGTGGAGCCCCGCTGGCTGCGGACCGAGCAGGGACGGGTGACGCCGGAGGCGGTCCGCGAGCAGCTCACGGGCGACGTGACGACCGTCGCGGTGAGCCTGGTCGACTCCCGCACGGGCTACCTCGCGGACGTCGCGGCGATCCGGGACGTGATCGGCGACCGGATGCTCGTCCTCGACGCGATCCAGGGCTTCGGCGTCGTCGACGCGCCCTACGAGCTGGCGGACGTGGTCGTCACCGGCGGCCAGAAGTGGCTCCGCGCCGGCTGGGGGACGGGCTTCCTCGCGCTCAGCGAGCGGGCGCTGTCGCGGCTGACCCCGGTGCTCTCCGGCTGGACGGGATCGGAGCAGGCGGAGCCGTGGGACGAGGTGGCTCCGCCGCGCGGCGACGCCCGCGCCTTCAGCATCAGCAACCCGGACCCGATCGCCCAGGCCCGGCTCGCGTCGGCGCTGGAGGAGGTCGCCGCGGTCGGGCAGTCGACGATCGCCGCGCTCGTGGCGGAGCGGGTCAGCGCGATCGTCGACCTCGCGGACGAGTTCGGGCTGGCGGTCGTGGGCTCCCGCGGCGAGCACGAGCGCGCCGGCATCGTGGTCGTCGAGCCGGAGCCGGAGGAGCTGGCCCCGCTGGCAGCCTCCCTCGCCGCGCACGGCGTCACCGCGCGCGTGCGTCCGAGCACCGTCCGCTTCAGCGCGCACGCCGGCACCACCGACGCGACCCTCGCGCTGCTCCGCGCCGCCCTGATCTCGTCGGCCACGAGCATCGACTACTAGGCCGGATTCCGCGCGTTCACACACTGGTTACACATTCGTAGCGGTGAGAAGCACACGGATGTCATTCGCCGGGTTAGGTTCGAGTCATCAGGTACAGCGCCTGGTCGAGACGGCCACAGAAGTACGGCTCGACATCGCGCAGACGCCGAAGGGACACTGCGCGGTGCACGACACGCACCGATGAGACCGGCTCGAGGACATGAGCCGGGGGCTCCGGCCCCCGGAGTGTGGAGAGTCGTCGTGACAGTTCCCCAGGGCATGGATCCGCAGACCGGGACGCAGGGCGGCGTCCACCGCCGTGTCCAGCACGGCTCCTCGGATCCGGCCGATCAGCTCCTCCGCACCTACGTCCTGGACACCTCGGTGCTGCTGTCGGATCCCTCCTCGATGTTCCGGTTCGCGGAGCACGCCGTCGTGCTGCCGATCGTCGTCATCAGCGAGCTCGAGGGCAAGCGCAACGATCCCGAGATCGGCTACTTCGCCCGGCAGGCTCTGCGCCGCCTCGACGAGCTGCGCGTGCAGCACGAGCGCCTCGACTTCCCCATCGCCGTCGGCCGCGGCGGCACGCTCCGCGTCGAGCTCAACCACTCGAACATGTCGGTGCTGCCGAGCGGGCTCCAGATGGGCGACAACGACGCGAGGATCCTCGCCGTCGCGCTCAACCTGCAGAGCGAGGGCGCCGCGGTGACCGTCGTGTCCAAGGACATGCCGATGCGCGTGAAGGCCGCCTCCATCGGCCTCGCCGCCGAGGAGTACCTGGCCGAGCAGGCCCCCGAGTCCGGTTGGACCGGCATGGACGACGTGACGCTCGGCGGCGACGCGATGAGCGAGCTCTACGACCGCGAGCGGCTCTTCACGGACGTCGTGGCCGACATCCCGGTCAACACCGGACTCGTCGTCCATTCCGACCGCGGCTCCGCTCTCGCGAGGGTCACTGGCAAGCGGCAGATCACGCTGGTCCGCGGCGACAAGGACGTGTTCGGCCTGCACGGGCGGTCGGCGGAGCAGCGGCTCGCGATCGACCTGCTGCTCGACCCGGAGGTCGGCATCGTCTCGCTCGGCGGCCGGGCCGGCACCGGCAAGTCGGCGCTGGCGCTCTGCGCGGGCCTGGAGGCGGTGCTGGAGAAGCGCCAGCACAAGAAGATCATGGTCTTCCGGCCGCTCTACGCGGTGGGCGGCCAGGACCTCGGCTTCCTGCCCGGCGACGCGGCTGAGAAGATGAACCCCTGGGCGCAGGCGGTCTTCGACACGCTCGGGGCGCTGGTGTCGCAGAACGTGCTCGACGAGGTGATCGAGCGCGGGATGCTCGAGGTGCTGCCGCTCACGCACATCCGCGGGCGCTCGCTGCACGACGCGTTCGTGATCGTCGACGAGGCGCAGTCGCTGGAGCGGAACGTCCTGCTCACGGTGCTCTCGCGCGTCGGGCAGAACTCCCGGGTGGTGCTGACCCACGACGTGGCGCAGCGCGACAACCTCCGGGTCGGCCGGCACGACGGGGTCGCCTCCGTGATCGAGACGCTGAAGGGCCACCCGCTGTTCGCGCACGTCACGCTGACCCGCTCCGAGCGCTCGGCGATCGCCGCTCTGGTCACCGAGATGCTGGAATCGAACGAGCTCGCCTGACGGGCTCGCCGTGCGTCCGGCCCGTGGGATCCGAGGATCCCCGGGCCGGGCGCGTCCCTGCAGGGCACCGGGGCGTAGCGTGGACGGGTGAGCATCCTCGACGACGCGCTCCTCGAGCGCTTCCGCACCCGCGCGGCCGACTACGACGAGCGCAACGCGTTCTGCGCGGACGACCTGGAGGAGCTGCGCTCGATCGGGTACCTGGCGCTGCTCGTCCCCGAGGAGCTCGGCGGTGCCGGCCTCGGCCTGGAGCAGGCGGCCGCCGAGCAGACGCGCCTCGCGACGGCCGCGCCCGCGACCGCGCTCGCCGTCAACATGCACCTGGTCTGGACCGGGATCGCGCGACTCCTGCTCGAGCGGGGCGACGACTCCCTCCGCTCGGTCCTCGTCGACGCCGCGGCGGGTCACGTCTTCGCCTTCGGCAACAGCGAGGCGGGCAACGACCTGGTGCTCTCGGACTCACTGACGCGGGCGGAGCCGCTCGGGGACGGCGGCTACCGCTTCACCGGAACGAAGGTCTTCACCTCCCTCGCGCCCGCCTGGACGCGGCTCGGCGTGTTCGGCCGCGACGACAGCGGGTCGGAGCCACGGCTCGTGCACGGCTTCGTGCACCGTGAGAGCCCGGAGTCTCCGGTCGCCGGGCTCGAGGTCCGCGACGACTGGGACACACTCGGCATGCGGGCGACCCAGAGCCGCACGACGGTGCTCGACGGCGTCGAGGTCCCGGCCGAGCGGATGATCCGCTCGCTGCCCGTCGGACCGACCGCCGACCCCTTCGTCTTCGCCGTCTTCGCGGCCTTCGAGCTGCTGATCTCCTCGGTCTACCTCGGTGTCGCGCAGCGCGCGCTCGACCTCGCCGTCGCCTCCGTCCGCCGACGGACCTCCCTCCGGGCGGGAGGGCGGCCACTGGCGGAGGACCCCGAGGTGCGGCACCGGGTGGCTGAGACCGGGATGCTGCTCGACGGGCTCGAGGCGCCCCTGCGCACGGCGGCGGCCGACGTGGACGCGCTCGTCGACCGCGGTGCGCGCTGGTTCCCCTCGCTGGTCGGGGTGAAGATCCGCACCACGGAAGGAGCGCTCCGCGTGGTCGAGAGCGCCGTCCGGATCGCGGGCGGCTCGGCGTACCAGCGCCGGTCGGAGCTCGGTCGCCTCTACCGAGACGTGCTCGCCGGGCAGTTCCACCCCTCCGACGACGCGTCGGCGCACGGCGCCTGGGCGTCGCTCCTGCTGGGACCGCTGCCGCCGCACGACTGAGGCCGGGATGGGACCCGCCGCCGCCCGAGCACGCCGGCGGGCCGCCCTGTGGAGAACTCCGACGCCCCGAGGGCGTCGCCCCCTAGTCTCGGCGGATGCTCCGCGGATCTCTGCTCGACCGGGCCGCCCTGCTCCTCGGCGCCCTGGTGCTCCTCCTGATCGGGGCCCCGCACCTCGATCGGGCGCCCGGCCTCGTCCCGGTGGCGCTCGCGAGCGTGCCGCTGGTGCTGTCGGACGTGCGCGGGCACCGGCTCCCGAACGCGGTCACGCTCCCGCTGCTGGTGGTCGGAGCCGTCCTCGCGCCCACGGCGGGGACGCTTCTCGCCGTCCTCGCGACGGTGCTGTGCCTGGGCGTGCTGCATGCGGCGGGCGGGCTGGGCCTCGGCGACGTGAAGCTCCAGGCGGCCCTCGCACCGCCGCTCGCGGCTCTCGGACCCGAGCAGGTCGTCGCCGCGCCCGCTGTCGGCTTCGCGGTGGCAGGGCTGTGGGTGCTCGTGCTGCGCGTCCGCGGACGGGTCGCGTTCGGACCGTTCCTGCTCACGGGGTTCTGGCTGGTGCTCTGACGGCCCGCCTCCGCGCCGAGCGCAGGGACGGGCCGTCGGAGGGCCGGGCTCAGCCGGGGTGGGTCATCGACATGACGTCGAGGGCGCTGTCGAGCTGCTCCTCCGTCACCTCGCCGCGCTCGACGAAGCCGAGGTCCACGACCGACTCGCGGACGGTGATCCCCTTGGCGACCGAGTTCTTCGCGACCTTGGCGGCGGCCTCGTAGCCGATCACCTTGTTGAGCGGGGTGACGATCGAGGGTGAGGACTCGGCGAGGGCGCGGGCGTGCTCGACGTCGGCCTCGAGGCCGTCGACGGTCTTGTCGGCGAGCAGCACGGCGGAGTTCGCGAGCAGGCGGATCGACTCCAGCAGCGCCGTCCCCATGACGGGGATCGCGACGTTGAGCTCGAAGGCGCCCGAGGCGCCCGCCCAGGCGATGGTGGCGTCGTTGCCGATCACGCGCGCGCAGACCATGAGGACGGCCTCTGGGATCACCGGGTTCACCTTGCCGGGCATGATCGAGGATCCGGGCTGGAGGTCGGGGATCCGCAGCTCTCCGAGGCCGGTGTTGGGGCCGGAGCCCATCCAGCGGAGGTCGTTGTTGATCTTGGTCAGGCTCACCGCGAGCACGCGCAGCGCTCCGGAGGCCTCGACCAGCGAGTCCCGCGCGCCCTGGGCCTCGAAGTGGTTGCGGGCTTCGGTGACGGGCAGGCCCGTCTCCTCCGCGAGGCGTGCGATGACCTTCTGCGGGAATCCGGCGGGGGTGTTGATCCCGGTGCCGACCGCGGTGCCGCCGAGCGGGACCTCGGCGACGCGGGGGAGCGCCGACTGCACGCGCTCGATGCCGAGGCGGATCTGCGCGGCGTAGCCGCCGAACTCCTGGCCGAGCGTGACGGGGGTGGCGTCCATCAGGTGGGTGCGGCCGGCCTTGACGACCTCGGCCCACTGCTCCGCCTTGACCTCGAGCGACTCGGCGAGCTGCTCGAGCGAGGGGATCAGCGACTCGATGAGCGCGCCGGTGACGGCGACGTGGACCGAGGTGGGGAACACGTCGTTGGAGGACTGCGAGGCGTTGACGTGGTCGTTCGGGTGCACGGTGCGTCCGAGGGCCGTGGTCGCCAGCGAGCCCAGCACCTCGTTCATGTTCATGTTCGAGGACGTGCCCGAGCCGGTCTGGTACACGTCGATCGGGAAGTGCGCGTCGTAGCCGCCCCCGACGACGAGGTCGGCCGCGTCGGCGATCGCCGTGGCGATGTCGGCGTCGAGCACGCCCAGCTCGGCGTTGGCCAGCGCCGCCGCCTTCTTGATGCGCGCGAGGGCCGCGATCTGGGCCGGCTCGAGCCCCGCACCCGAGATCGGGAAGTTCTCGACCGCCCGCTGGGTCTGCGCGGCGTAGAGGGCGTCGCGGGGGACCCGCACCTCGCCCATCGTGTCGTGCTCGATGCGGAAGTCGCCGGAGTCGTCGGTCGGGGAGTGATCCACCACGCTGTGTTCGTCCTTGTCTGATCGGTTGGTGCCGTGCTGTCCGGAGCCGCTCACGCGGGATCCGATCCCACCGCGCTCGGAGCGGCGGCGGAGGAGGCCGAGCCGGAGTCGCGCTCCAGCTCGGAGACGTAGGGGCTGAGCTCGGGCGGATCGATGCCGAGCACGACATCGGACATCACGGTGCCGTCCGAGAGCCGGTAGTTGGCGCCCACGAGGGCGAGCCGCCCGGTCGCGACAGCGTCGGCGATCAGCGGGGAGCGCTGGAGCAGCTCGGCGACCGTGTCGCGCAGGTGCTCGCGGCCGACGGCCAGCGCGTCGGTCGCCGACGGGTCGACGAGCACGCGGCCGTCCGGCTGAGCACCCACGAGGCGGCGCACCGCGGGGATGATCGGCTCGATCAGGTGCTCGATGTGCGGGGGGAGCCGCTCGGCGCCGGGCGCCTGCGACTGGATCGCCGCCCGGACCGCTCCGCACTCGTCGTGGCCGAGCACGAGCAGCACCTTCACGCCGAGAACGGCGACGCCGTACTCCAGCGAGCCGATGATGGAGTCGGCGATCACCTGGCCGGCGTTGCGGACGACGAAGAGGTCGCCGAGCCCCAGGTCGAAGATGATCTCGGCCGCGAGGCGGGAGTCGCTGCAGCCGAAGAGCGCGGCGAGCGGGGCCTGCGCGGCGGCGAGCTCGGCGCGGCGCTCGACGTCCTGGCGGGGGTGGCGGGGCTCGCCGGCGACGAAGCGCTGGTTGCCGCGGAGCATCTCCTTCCAGACC
Organism: Rathayibacter sp. AY1A5; assembly: GCF_002930875.1. NCBI lineage: Bacteria > Bacillati > Actinomycetota > Actinomycetes > Micrococcales > Microbacteriaceae > Rathayibacter > Rathayibacter sp. AY1A5. The sequence goes on from NZ_PSTM01000001.1 coordinate 258,155, forward strand.
CACGCCGGCGGGCGGGACTCGCGGGGGACGGTGCTGCTGGTTCCGAGGCTCATCGAGACTTCTCCTGGCCGATCTGCGGGGTGATGGCGTCCACGACCCGGCGGATCTCGTCCGTCGGGGCCGTGCCGTAGACGAGGTAGGTGCTGGAGCCCTCCGTCGTCTCGAGTGCGTAGGGCGTGTTGCCGGTGTCGTCGCCGGAGTCGCGGTGGTCGTAGACGGTCCAGTCGCGGCCGTCGATCGTCTCGACGCCGGTCGCCGCCCGGCGGTCGAGCTGCGTCGCGACCCAGGCCGCGTCCGCGTCGAGCCCCTGGCTCAGGCCGATGTAGCCCGCCTTCGGGGTGATCAGGCCGACGTACCAGTAGTCGGTGCCGTTCTCGCGGCGGAGCTCGGCCGCGTTGGCCTTCCAGCCGTCGGGCAGGGAGGGCGCGGCGAGCGTCTGCTCCTCGCCCAGCTGGACCTGTGCGGCGACGCGGGGGACGTCGACCGAGGAGAGCTCCACGGTGTCGCCGCGGGGGACGAGCAGGACGATGAGCGCTACGGCGCCGACGGTCGCGAGCAGCGAGAAGACGAGGTTGTTGACCGTCTTGCGCTGACGGTAGAGCCGGGAGTTCTCGGCCTTGCGTGCGGCCGTCTCGGCCGCCGTCTCCGGGCGCCCGAGCTCGGCGACGACCCGCGCGGGCTTCGCGCGGCTCATCCGGCGGCCGCCCCTCCGGAGCGGGCCGCGTCCAGCCGGGCGCGTGCTCCGATCAGCCACTCCTCGCAGCGGGCGGCGAGGGCCTCGCCGCGCTCCCACAGGGCGAGCGAGCGCTCGAGGGTGGAGCTGCCCTGCTCGAGCTCGGAGACGACGCGGACGAGCTCGTCGCGCGCCTGCTCGTAGGAGAATCCCGAGACGTCGGAGTCGGTCGCCGGGGCGTCGGGGGAGTCGGGCATGGGTCTGATCCTATCGATCGGGGCTGAGGGGGACGGGTGGCGCGGCGGGCTCAGGACCGGCCGGCAGGATCGCCGGTGGGCCCCTCGGAGCGGGCGCCGACGGCCCCCTCCACGAGCGTGAGGACGAGTGCGCCGCCGACCGGCGCGTCGCCGGGTGCCCGGACGACGTGCCCGGCCGCGTTCTGGACGATTGCGTAGCCGCGGTCGAGGGTGTGCTGGGGGGAGAGGGCGCGCAGGTGGCCGTGCAGGCGCTCGACCTCGAGGTGCGCGCGCTCGAGGCGGCGGTCCACCAGCTCGGCGCCGCGCGCGACCCAGCGGGTCAGCTCCTCGGAGTGCCGGTCGACCAGCACGTGCGGCTGGGCGAGCACCGGCCGCGAGCGCAGCTGCGAGAGCCGGTCGATCTCGTGCGAGACGAGCCCGCTCACGCGGCCGGTCATCCGCAGCCGGGCCTGCTGCACGCGCAGCAGCTCGTCGGAGACGTCGGGCACGACCCTCTTCGCGGCGTCGGTGGGAGTGGAGGCGCGCAGGTCGGCGACGTCGTCGAGCAGCGGGCGGTCGGCCTCGTGGCCGATCGCGCTGACGACCGGAGTGGAGCAGGCGGCGACGGCGCGCACGAGCGCCTCGTCGCTGAAGCCGAGCAGGTTCTGGAAGTCGCCGCCTCCGCGGGCGATCACGATCACGTCGATGCTGTCGTCGGCCTCGAGGGTCCGCAGGGCCGAGAGCACCTCCGGGACCGTCCGGTCGCCCTGCACGGCCGAGTGGACCACCCGGAAGCGCACCGCCGGCCAGCGCAGCTGCGCGTTCCGCAGCACGTCCTTCTCGGCGTCCGAGTCCTTGCCGGTGATGAGGCCCACGCCGTGCGGGAGGAACGGCAGCGGCTTCTTGCGGGAGGCGTCGAACAGCCCCTCCGACGCGAGCTGCCGGCGGAGCCGCTCGAGCTTCTCCAGCAGATCGCCCAGGCCGACGTGGCGCATCTCGAAGACCTGCATCGAGAGCGTGCCGCCCTTGACCCAGTAGTTGGGCTTCACCAGCGCGATGACCCGATCGCCCTGCTTGAGGTCGGCCGGGAGGCGGCTCCGCACCGACGACCAGACGGTGAAGCCGACCGTCGCGTCTCCGGACAGGTCCTTCAGCTTCCCGTAGACGTTGCCGCCGGACGCGCCCCACTGGGTGATCTCGCCCTCGACCCACGCGGTCCCGAGGCGCTCGATCCAGCCCTTGATCTTGCTGGCGAGCAGGCCGACCGGCCAGGGTGCGTCGGCGGTGGGTGGGGCGTCGGTCATCGCTGCCTCTGCTCGGAGGGACGGGGGGAACGGGAGTGCCCTCCCGCGACGACAACGGTACGGGACGGGTCCGACACCGGGACGGCCCGGGCACAGGATGCACCACGTAGAATCAGGGGGTGAGCCAAGTCCCGATCAGCCTGCCCATGCCGCGCATGCCCCGCGCCACAGGGCGTCTGCGCGACGTCCCCGTCGAGGGCCGCAAGCGCGTCCTCCTCGCCGCGCCCCGCGGCTACTGCGCCGGAGTCGACCGCGCGGTCGTCGCCGTCGAGAAGGCCATCGAGCACTACGGTGCCCCGGTCTACGTGCGCAAGCAGATCGTGCACAACGTGCACGTCGTCTCCACGCTCGAGAGCCAGGGTGCCATCTTCGTCGACGAGGTCGACGAGGTGCCCGAGGGATCGCACATCGTCTTCAGCGCGCACGGCGTCTCACCGGCCGTCGTCCAGGGCGCGGCCGACCGCAGTCTCCAGGCGATCGACGCGACCTGCCCCCTGGTGACGAAGGTGCACCGCGAGGCCGTCCGCTTCGCGCGCGACGACTTCGAGATCCTCCTCATCGGCCACGAGGGCCACGAAGAGGTCGAGGGCACCGCGGGCGAGGCTCCCGATCACGTCACCCTCGTCGGCAGCCCCGACGACGTGCCGAACATCGTCGTGAAGGACCCGGACAAGGTCGTCTGGCTCTCGCAGACGACGCTCTCGGTCGACGAGACGATGGAGACGGTGCGCCGTCTCCGCGAGCGCTTCCCCAACCTGCAGGACCCGCCGAGCGACGACATCTGCTACGCCACGCAGAACCGCCAGGTCGCGATCAAGAAGGTCGCCGCGGGCGCCGAGCTGGTCATCGTCGTCGGCTCCGCGAACTCCTCCAACTCCGTGCGCCTCGTCGAGGTCGCCCTCGAGTACGGCGCGAAGGCCGCCTACCGGGTCGACTACGCGAGCGAGATCAAGCAGGAGTGGCTCGAGGGCATCCGCACCGTCGGCGTCACCAGCGGCGCCTCGGTGCCCGAGGTGCTCGTCCAGGAGGTCCTCGACGACCTCGCCGCCGCCGGGTACGGCGACGTCGAGGAGGTCAAGACGGCGGAGGAGGACCTGATGTTCTCGCTCCCCAAGGAGCTTCGCAAGGACGTCGCCGGCAAGCGCGACGCCCGTGGCGTCGGTGGACGCATCAGCGCGGGAGCGGGCGCCTAGAGCGTTCCGGCCCGGACACGGAAGAGGCCGCCCTCCCTCGGGAGCGGCGGCCTCTTCCGTGTGCGGTGGAACGGGGATCGACGCTAGACGTCGGTGCCGGCGCCGCCCTGCGAGCCCGACATGCGCGTGACGTACTCCGCGAACGTCGGGTCGCCCAGGATGGCGATCGCCGCGACGATCAGGGAGAGCAGCACGGTCGCCGCGATCCCGACGATCGGGACGAGCACGGCGCGCTTGCCGGCGCGGAGCCGCCGGATCGAGATCCACACCGCGAAGGCGACGATCAGCGACTGCGCGAGCGCCACCACGACGCCGAGGATCCGCGCGAGCTCCGGAGACGCGTAGGTGCCGATGCCCTGGGAGCGGTAGAGCTCCTGGAGGGTCGTCGCGAAGCTCGAGGGATCGAGCAGCGTCGGCACGGCGAAGAACACGCCGAGCGCGAGCAGCACGATCGTGAGCAGGCGGTCGACGGGATGCGCGACCGGCTTCGCGGCCGGAGCGGTCGCGGGCCTCGGATCGGTCTCCGACCCCCGCGGGTCGGGGACGACCACGGCGTCCTCCGGCGGCTGCCACGACCAGCCGGGCGGCGCGTACTCGCCGTACTGTGGCTCCGGACGCCTGTCGCCCGGCTGATCGTGTGCGTTCGTCACGGAGCGGTGCCCTACTTCCCGGAGTTCCCGGCCGAGCCGAGCTGACGGGTCGCCTCGGCGACGCGCGCGGCCATCGCGGTCTCGGCGATCTTGCCCCACGAGCGCGGGTCGTAGACCTTCTTGTTGCCGACCTCGCCGTCGACCTTGAGGAAGCCGTCATAGTTCTTCAGCACGGTGTCCGCGACGGAGCGGCTGAACGCGTACTGCGTGTCGGTGTCGATGTTCATCTTGACGACGCCGTTGCGGACCGCCTCGGCGATCTCCTCGTCGGTCGAGCCCGAGCCGCCGTGGAAGACGAGATCGAGGGGGAGCGCGCCGGTGCCGTACTTCGCCTGCAGGCCGTCCTGGATCTCGCGGAGCAGCTCCGGGCGCAGTCGGACGTTGCCCGGCTTGTAGACGCCGTGGACGTTGCCGAAGGTGAGGGCGGCCATGTAGCGTCCCTGCTCGCCGAAGCCGAGGGCCTCGACGGTCGCGATCGCGTCGTCGAGCGTGGTGTAGAGGTGCTCGTTGATGTCGTGCGAGACGCCGTCCTCCTCGCCGCCGACGACGCCGATCTCGACCTCGAGGATGGCGTTGATGTTCTTGACGCGCGGGAGGATCTCCTTCGCGATGGCGAGGTTCTCGTCGAGCGGGACCGCGGAGCCGTCCCACATGTGCGACTGGAAGAGCGGCTCGCGACCGGCCTTGACCTCCTCCTCGGAGGCGGCGATCAGCGGGTAGACGAAGCCCTCGAGCGCGTTCTGCGGGCAGTGGTCGGTGTGGAGCGCGACCGTGACCGGGTAGTTCTTGGCGACCTCGGTCGCGAACCTCGCGAAGGCGATCGCGCCGGCTGCACGGTTCTTCACGGTGTGGCCGGCGAAGTAGTCCGCGCCTCCGGTGGTGACCTGGATGATGCCGTCCGAGCCCGCCTCGGTGAGGCCCTGGAGGACCGCGTTGATCGTCTGCGACGACGAGACGTTGAACGCCGGGTAGGCGAAGCCGCCCGCCTTCGCCTTGTCGAGCATCTCTGCGTACTGGTCCGGGGTAGCGACGGGCATGGCATCTCCTTTGACGGATGAACGAAGGGGGGTCGGGCGAGGCCCGCGTCGCGGACGAGTCTAGCGAGGCGCCCCTCCGCGGTCCCTCCGCTCGTGGAGGGCCCTGGACTAGGCTTCGGGCAGGGATGGGGATCCGCTCGCGGGTCCTGCGACGACGTGCACGAACTCGACGACGAAGGACTCCGCTCTGTGATCGACAACGACTCGCTCTACCTCCACCCCGACCGCAACCTCGGCATGGAGCTCGTCCGCGCCACCGAGGCCGCCGCGATCCGCGCCGTGCCCTTCATCGGCAAGGGCGACAAGAACGCCGCCGACGGCGCAGCGGTCGACGCCATGCGCACCTTCCTCGGGACCGTGAACTTCGACGGAGTCGTCGTGATCGGCGAGGGCGAGAAGGACAACGCGCCCATGCTCTTCAACGGCGAGCACGTCGGCAACGGCTCGGGGCCCGCCGCCGACATCGCCGTCGACCCGATCGACGGCACCTCGCTGACCGCGGCCGGGCGCCAGAACGCGCTCTCGATGATCGCCGTCGCCGACCGCGGCGCGATGTTCGACCCCTCCGCCGTGTTCTACATGGAGAAGATCGTCACCGGGCCCGAGGGCGTCGGGATCATCGACATCCAGCGCCCGATCGGCGAGAACATCCGCGCCCTGGCCCGCGCCAAGCGCAAGCCCGTCGAGGAGATGCGCATCGCGGTGCTGGACCGCCCGCGCCACGCTCAGCTGATCGAGGACATCCGCGCGGCCGGAGCCGGCACGCGCCTCCTGCTCGACGGCGACGTCGCGGGCGGCATCAACGCCGCTCGCCACGACTCCCGACTCGACATGTGCGTCGGCACCGGAGGCACGCCCGAGGGCATCATCACGGCCTGCGCCATCCGCGCGCTCGGCGGAGTGATCCAGGGCATCCTCCGCCCGAAGGACGACGACGAGCGCCAGCGCGCCATCGACGCCGGCCACGACGTCGATCGCGTCCTCCACGCCAACGACCTCGTCCGCAGCGACAACACCTACTTCGTCGCGACCGGAGTGACGAACGGCGGGCTCGTGAAGGGCGTGCGCAAGGAGGGCCACGTCATCACGACGGAGTCCATCGTGCTGCGCTCCCGCTCGGGCACCATCCGCCGCGTGACCGCCCAGCACCTCGCGGAGAAGTGGGTCTAGGCCGTCACGCTCTCTCAGAGACGCCGCACTGCTGCCGAGGCGCCGCTCCGCTGACGGCGCACTCGTCGAGTGCGGCGGCGTCTCGGCGTGCAGGACGCGGAAGGACACCGGCCTCGGTCACCGAGGCGAGCGGGCGGGGCCGCGGCGGGTCTCGAGACGCCTCGCGGGCGCTCCTCCGCCGAGCCGCGGAGGCGGAGCGCCGTCGCGAGCCGCGGTCGTCCGGGTGTCGAGCCGGATGGACGGCGCCGCTCGCGCGCGGCCTGCGCGCCCCCGGTGATCGCTCAGCGTGGGACCGGGGACCCTACGCGCTCCGCTCGGACTCGTCCTCCGCGGCGAGCAGCTCGACGGCGGTGAGGCGGCGCGGCGAGGAGGCGACTCCTCCGACCGGGGTGATGACGCGCGACTCGTCGAGGGAGTCGAACTGGCGCGCGGTGACCAGCACGCGGCTCTCGAGCGAGCCGGCGAAGGCGTTGTAGGAGTCGACCGTCTTCTCGAGCGAGCGGCGCAGGCCCTCGGCGTGGTCGGCGAGGGTGCCGAGACGGGCGTAGAGCGTCTTGCCGAGGTCGAGCAGGCGCTTGGCGTCGTCGGTGAGCACGTCCTGCTGCCAGGTGTAGGCGACGGTCTTCAGCACCGACCACAGGGTCACGGGCGAGGCGAGGGCGACGCGCTTGCGGAACGCGTACTCGAGCAGGCTCGGGTCGGCGTCGAGCGCGCTCGCGAGCAGCGGCTCGCTCGGCACGAACGCGATGACGAACTCGGGGCTCGCCGGGAGACCGGTCCAGTAGGAGCGGGCGGCCAGCGCGTCCACATGGCCGCGGAGGGCGCGGACGTGCGCGCGCAGGAGCCCCGCGCGCCGCGCCTCCTCCTCTCCGCCGGCGCCCGCGGGGATCGCGCTCGCCTCCAGGTACGCGTCGAACGGCACCTTGGCGTCCACGGCGATCGCCTTGCCGCCGGGCAGGCGGACCACCATGTCGGCGCGGCCGCGGCCCGCCTCGCCCTCGAGCCCGAACTGCACGTCGAAGTCGACCCGCTGGGTGAGCCCGGCGGCCTCGACGACGTTCCGCAGCTGCGTCTCGCCCCAGGCGCCGCGGCTCGTGGTGGAGCGGAGCGCGGACGCGAGGGTCTCGGTCGTCGAGCGCAGCTGCTCGCCCGCCGCCCGCTGTCCCTCGAGCTGCTCGGTGATCGCCCCGAACTGTGCGGCGCGCTCGCGCTCGAGCCGGCCGACCGCCTCCTGCATGCCGCGCAGGCTCTCGGCGACGGGGGAGAGGGTCTGCAGGATGCGCGCGTCGTGCCGCTCGCGCTCGGCGACGACGCGCAGCTGCTCCTGGAGCTCGCGGATCTGGTCGCGGGCGGAGCCGAGGTGCTCGCGGTGCTGCTCGACGACGGCCTCGTGCCGCTCCTCCAGGCCCTCCGCGCGGGCGCGGGCCGTCGCGAGGTCGAGGGCGAGGGCGGCGTCGGGCGTGCGGGAGCGGGCGAGGAGGACGGCCACGACTCCCGCGAGGAGCGCACCGACCACCAGGCCGAGGACGAAGGAGAGATCCATGCCGCCGATGACACCACGCACCTCCGACATCGAGCGATCGACGCGCCACGACCACCGAACGAGGGCCAGGACGCCCTGCGACCGCCTCGTAGACTTCGCGATCATGGGGAATCACCACCGCTCATCGCGCCTGCTCACGGCCGCGCTCGCTCTCGCCGTCGGGCTCGGCACCGCCCTCGTCCCGATCACCTCCGCCTCCGCCGCCGAGGACGCGCCGTCGACCGTCTCGGTCGAGACCGGCGCTCTCGACGCGTCCCTCGACCGCGCCGACCTCGGCGTCCCGGACCAGTCGACGCAGTACAGCGCCGAGGAGACGAAGAGCTTCCGCGCCGGCTTCATCGTCAGCGACGCCCAGTTCTTCGACGGGGACGCGCTGAGCACCGGTCAGGTGCAGTCGCTCCTGAACGAGAAGGGCAGCCGGTGCTCCACCGCCGGCACCGCCCCCTGCCTCAAGAACTTCTCGCAGGCGACGCCGTCCAAGGCGGCGGACGCGATGTGCAGCGCCTACCAGGGCTCCGGCAGCGAGTCGTCGGCCTCGATCTTCACGCGCGTCGGCCTGGCCTGCGGCATCAACCCGCTCGCCCTGGTCGTGCTCGTGCAGAAGGAGCGGAGCCTCGTCACCGACACGACGCCGAGCCCCGAGGACTACGCCAAGGCGACCGGCTACAACTGCCCGGACACCGCGGCGTGCGACCCCGGCTCGGCGGGCTTCTTCACGCAGGTCTACAGCGCGGCCCGCCAGTTCAAGCGCTACGCCAACCCGCCCGGCTCCGGCTCGAACTTCACCACCTACGCTCCGGGCACGACGCCGAACGTCGCCTACTACCCGAGCACCGCGTGCGGCTCCTCGCCGGTCACCATCCGCAACCAGGCCACGGCCGACCTCTACTACTACACGCCGTACCAGCCCAACGACTACGCGCTCACCGGCTCCGGCAACGCGGCCTGCGCGACATACGGCAACATCAACTTCTGGTACCTCTTCAGCGACTGGAACCCGAACGGCACCCTGGCCAACGCCGGGATCGCCCCCGCGGGACGCGTCGACGCCCCGCGCATCTCGGGCAGCACGCTGAGCGTGTCCGGCTGGGCCGTCGACCCGACGACGCAGCAGGCCGCGCTGACCACGACGGTCACGGTGACCGGCCCCGACGGCACCCGCACGGTCCGCACGCAGACCGCGAACGGCGACCGCGGCGACATCCCGGGCGAGTACTCCGTCGCCGGCCGCGCCCACGGCTTCGGCGCCACCACGCCCGTCTCGGCACCCGGCACCTACCAGGTCTGCGTCTCCGCCGACTCCGTCGACTGGAACCGCTGGGTCGGCACGGGCGACTCCCGGGGCCCCGGCCGGAAGGATCTCGGCTGCTCGTCCGTGAGCACGTCGGCCGGGATCGACGTCTTGCGTCTGGCCGGCACCGACCGCCAGGGCACCGCCGTCGCGATCTCGAAGGCCGTCTTCGGCCCGAACGTCCCCGTCGTCTACATCGCGACCGGCGCGAACTTCCCCGACGCGCTGAGCGCCGCCCCGGTCGCGGCCAAGCAGAAGGGTCCGCTGCTCCTGGTCGACCGCGACTCGATGTCGCAGCCCGTTCGCGACGAGCTCAGCCGGCTCAAGCCGGCGAGGATCGTCGTGGTCGGCTCCGCACTGAGCGTCGGCGACGGCCTGCTGAACCAGCTGAGGTCCTACTCGCCGACGGTGGACCGCATCGGAGGGAAGGACCGCTACGACACGTCCAGGCTCATCATCCAGAGCGCGTTCCCGAGCGGCTCGTCGCGCGCCTGGCTCGCCACGGGCGAGAAGTTCCCCGACGCGCTCGGCGCGAGCGCCGCGGCCGGCTCCGTCGACGCACCCGTCGTCCTCGTGAACGGCACCGGCAGCACGGCCGACGCCGTGACGAAGGGCATCCTCTCGAAGCTCAAGGTGCAGAACCTCACCATCGCGGGCAGCCCCCTGTCGGTGAGCGAGGGGATCAAGAACTCGCTTCCGGTGCCGACGATCACCCGCATCGGCGGAGTCGACCGCTACGACACATCGGAGCAGCTGAACCGGGCCGCCTTCTCGAGGGCCGAGACCGTGTTCCTTGCGACGGGCGAGAACTTCCCCGACGCCCTCGCCGGAGCCACGGCGGCGGGCTACTCGAACAGCCCGCTGTTCGCCGTGCCGACGACCTGCGTGCCCCGCGCCGTCCTGACCGACATCGCGAAGTCGGGAGCTCACCGGGTCGTCCTCCTCGGCGGTCCCACCACCCTCTCGGAGGACGTCGCGCGGCTCACCCCCTGCGGCTGATCGCCCGCGACCCCGCCACTAGCGTGGAGGGATGACCCCGACCGCACCGTCCCCGACCGGCCTCCGACGCCGGCGGGGCGGTGCGGTCGCCGTCGTCGGGGCGCTGGTGGCGCTCCTGCTGGGAGGGTCCGTCGACGGCACGCGCCTCGCCGCGGTGCCGTCCGAGCCGCAGACCGTCCGGCTGTGGACCTTCCTCCAGCCGGGCCCCGTCGCGGCCGACTTCGACCCTGGCGACCTGATCTCCGACGAGGTCTTCTTCGACGGCGACGCGCTCGGACCGCTCACGGTGCAGGCGTTCCTCGACGCCCGCGTCCCCGACTGCGCGGGCGGGCCGGTGCCGTGCCTGCGCGACTACGCCGAGGACACCGCGGCGATCACGGCCGACGAGCAGTGCGACGCGCTGCCCGCCGGACGCGACGTCCCGGCCGCGGAGATCATCACCTCGGTCGCCGGCGCGTGCGACGTGAATCCGGCCGTCCTCCTGGTGCTGCTGCAGAAGGAGCAGTCGCTCGTGACCGATCCGGAGCCGAGCGAGCGGCAGTTCCGCAGTGCCACGGGCTACGGCTGCCCGGACACCGCCGACTGCGACACGGACTCCTACGGCTTCGCGGCGCAGGTGTACGGAGCGGCGTGGCAGTTCCAGCGCTACCGGAATCCGGACTCGAGCTTCGACTGGTACCCGGTCGGCGCGGCCGGCGACGTCCGCTACTCCCCGGACGAGTCCTGCGGCACCGCCCCGGTGACGATCGCCAACGCGGCCACGGCGGGTCTCTACTACTACACGCCGTACCAGCCGAACGCGGCGGCGCTCGCGAACCTCTACGGCGAGGGCGACGACTGCTCGGCCTACGGGAACCGGAACTTCTGGCGCATCTTCAGCACCTGGTTCGGCGACCCCCGCGGCTGAGCCGATCGTCTCGAGCAGGCTCGGCACGACGGACGTCAGGCGGCGACGGGAGCCTTCGGGCGCAGGCGCTTCACGGAGACGCCGGCCAGCTCGCCGAGCTCGGCCATGCTCGCGGCGCCGTGCCGCCGGGCCGCGTGCACGACGATCGCGGCGCACGCCTCGGCGTCGGCCGACGCGTCGTGGTGGCGGAAGTCCTCGAAGCCCGCGGCCATGGCGACGATGGGGAGGCGGTAGGAGTCGAGCTCGTACGTCTTGCGGGCGAGCTGCAGCGAGCAGAGGTAGTCGTACTCGGGGTGCTCGAGGGAGGTCGCCGCGCAGGCCGCGCGGATGACGCCCATGTCGAAGCCGGCGTTGTGCGCGACGAACACGTCCTCGCCGGCGAAGGCCGCCAGGTCGGCGAACTGGTCGACCCAGGAGGCGGCGGCGTGCACGTCGTGCTTGCGGATGCCGTGGATGCGCGTGTTCCACTCGAGGAAGTCGTCGTACCCCAGCGGCGGGCGGATGAGCCAGCCGGCGCGGTCGACGACGCGGCCGTCGCGGACCTTCACGAGCCCGACGGAGCAGGCGGAGGCCCCGTGCGAGTTGGCGGTCTCGAAGTCGATGGCGGTGAAGTCGATGGGCACGCTCCAGCCTCTCACGCACCTCCGACGCCGCCGGGAGCGTCGCGCGCGCGTCGCCCCGAGCGGGCGGGAGCACCCGCCGGCCGCGGGCGGGCGCCTCCCGTTCCTCCGCGCCCCGCCCGCGGCCGGCGGG